>NZ_JACSOF010000075.1:0-29978 GCF_014349205.1 Photobacterium sp. BZF1 | reverse complement strand
CTCATTAACCAACATATAAAAAATCCCTACCAACAAAAGCTGGTAGGGATTATTACGCAATATTAGGATCGTTCAAGTGCCTTAAACGATCGGCATTACCTAATGGGGCCTGGAATAGAGTAGGTACGTATTTGGTACTGATTAGCGGTTTTCAATCCGGTTGTAATCAAGTAACCCTGACTCGATAGGGAACATACTTTGGTTGATTTCATTAAGTTTGTCGCTGAATGACCAGAAGTCAGCGCTGGTACGTCGCATCCCGTATTTATCTAAAAACAGTCGGTATTCTTCTTCTGATGTGATGGCGTTGATCTGCTTGGCTGCATCATCTAACTCTGTTGCTTTTAGGTGCCAAAAAGCTCGAGGGTAACTACCGAGCAGGCCACGCACTAGAGTCACATTGTCTTGGGCAGGAAGACGGTTAGACTCTTCATCGAATAGGCTTGAGATGTTTTTGTGGGCGCTATTGCGGATCAGGGTGAAAAGCTCCGCTTCTTGGTTAGTCTCGGTTGGCTCGACCATGATGAAGGTAATCTCAGGTAACAGGCTTGCTTGCTTACCGCTCAACCGGTTCAATTTGTACAGCGCAAGAGATCCATTTTTGGCAAGTGGTGATTGAGTGAAATCGTATCGATCTGGCAAGACTACTTTCAGCTTCTCCTGTAGCATACCGAATAGCTCATTTTTCGGATGCTCGGTGTGATACTTGATTCCGGTCGGTTGATCGAATTCGTTAATATCACCCTGAAGGTAATCGCTTAGGTGTTTATTGGAGCCCTGATACCAGTAGGCCAGTTGCTCTCTTCGTACCTCTGCTGGCAATAAAGAGAGGAAGTTAGATTCACCCTCCATACGCAAGAAGTCCATATACATACGTGTTACAAGCTGGTGGCCGAAGTTTCCGTATACATCAAAGCCTGCAACCAATAGGTAATGGATACGCTCAAGCAAGGAGTAGTCGATGACCCATGCCGTCTTTGGCTGACTGCCAACCAGACCTTTTGTGACGGTTGCACTGTCGAAATGGCGGAAGACAGTTAGGCTAGCATTGTCGTTGTAGCCATCCCCATCCCAAATTAGATCGGTAGTTAAGTGCTCGCCGTTCTTGAAGGCATCATTGAGGAAAGCATTTTTTGCTTTGAGGAAACGCCCTTGTTGCTTGGAGTAAGAAATCCAATTAGCAACAGGTAGCGTGTTGCTCTCATTTTCTGCCGGTAGCCTCAAATTGTCTGCCTGAGTCTCATAAAACTCATCAACAGAAGGGGTGTTAGCCATCGCAGGATCCACGAAGAATACCCAGAAGTGATCATTAATAACATTCAGTGCCAATTGTCCTCGGCATACCGGTCCTTTGATAAATCCCATGATGGTATTTTGGGCGTTATCAATCATGAAGCGATAGCGGCTATCGACTGGGATTTGCTTGAATGCAATCAATGGGTTGGCGGCAATGTCCGGGTGGTAGCTCGGCATTGATGTTACCTTATACTCCGGCTCGATAAACAACGTGTTAAAACGAGTGAGCTTGGCTTTATTCAAGGCATAAGGCATGTGGGTTTTATCGACTATGGTCTCCCGCACAGGTTGGAAGCGGTAGTAAACGCGCTCGACGCCGGGATCATCATAAGGACGTCGCGTTGCAATAAGGTCGATTGGTTCACCTGGAGCGGTACGGGAACGCACTAAATTGAAAAATGTTGGGTGTTGTTGATCTGAAAAATAAAGGTGAGAAACAAACAGGTGCTCGTAAATATAGCGACTTGCCAGTTGTTGCTTCAGGCTACTTCCATTTAGGAAGGCTTCCCACTCTGCCACTTTAGATAGGGTGGCTGAGTTAGGCTGAGGTGCAGTTGCCATTAAGGCACCACTTGCTAGCCAGTCCATCAGAACTTGGTTCTCATTGTCACTAATCTGAGGTAGGCCATAAGGCATCCCCCATTGCGGATAATTCTGCTCATACTTCGCCATTTCTTCAATGGTTGGGCATTGCTGATCCCGGTCTAATGAAAAGTCCCATTCATCATGGTTAAGGACTTTCTGCTCGGGTAGGGGGTGTGCCTGTTTAAGCTGAAGCATACGCGCCATGACACCGGCTTGGGTATTTGCTTCTTCGGATTGGATACGTTCATTAAGAACGGGGTTAAACCCTTTCTCGCGCCATTCAGCCGTTGACTGAGCATCAATAAACATACGTGTGGTATTCGCAGCGAGAAGTCGGGTTCCTTCATATACCTTTTCTTTACTGGCACCACGGTCTATGCCTTCTGCCGAAGACATTTTTAATTGGCAGGGTGCATCATAGCAGGCATGGCAGACAACACAGCGATTTTCAATGATGGGCTTCACTGTGTCCAAATAGTGATTGGCAATGGGAGAAGTATCAGCCGCTATTCTTTCCTGCGGTTGGGGTTTGCCGAATTGCTGGTCAAAGTTAAGCCCAGCATAAACAGCGCAACCGGAGAAAAACAGTATCAGGGCGAACAGCCATGAACGTTTTAAGTATCTGTTATTTAGAGTCATTCTGATTTATATCTTTATTTTATGCAGCAAGCTGCAATGCGTTAAAAGCTAATGTCATGTATAAGTTTATCAAAACACTCATATTGCTTGGAAAAATGATTTGATCTTATTGAATGGTGCAGGAATATACTGAAAAGAAAAAGCAGCTCAGGCGAGCTGCTTTTTTATATGCTGTGATAAGGCTTATTGTGTTATCGCTTGGCGCTTGTAGTTAAAAATCTTGGCATCTTTTTCACTGTTATGAACCCAAAAGATACCGACTTGATCATTTAAAACCAGATCAACAAAAGGTTGCTGATAGAGAAGATAGCTATAGCCAATATTTTTACCGAGAAATTGATCTTTCACCTTACTTTCAAGGTAAATGGCCGTTGATGTGTCTTCATTGACAAACTCATTAGGCTGGTAAGCCCAGTGGTACATGATAGGCTTGAGCTCGATAGTCGAAATAAAAGGGGATTCATTTTCTACCACAGTCAAGGTTGCCGAACTGATTGACAGAGCATGGTGATAGCCTGTTTTTTCTTCAGAAATAAAGTTTAAATACGAGAAGTTAAGCTTATTGTCTTTATCTTTGGTGATGTAATGGTACACAACCTGAGAGTCGATACCTGAATCATCAACAAAGTTAAGGAAGACTTGTGATGTCGGTTCGCGGGCGAGTTCGGTCTGTATAATTGGGTCTTGGCGAGAAAGAGGTAAGTCTTGCATAACCTTGAGCTTAAACAGTCGCCAGCCTTCATCGCTAATTTGATATGAGAAATCAGTGTTGGGTAAGCAATGGTTATTTTCATCAACGCGGCACCATGCAAGAGAGTATGAGTCTTTCCCCTTGAATGCATAGAGCTTTAGGTTTGTTAAGTCCGGCACATTATCAAGTTGGGAATAGGTGTCATGTAGGTCATCAAGCTTTGCTTGAAGTTCGCTTATCTCTTTTTCGCTGGTAGAGATCAGTGTGACGATACTGTTTTGCAGCATACTCGTGCGGGTGATGTAATGTGGTTTGTCTGGGTATTTGTACCCAGTGAACCAGAGATAACTACCTACAAGCAAAAGACCAGCCGCAAGGGTTGCAATGGAAAGGTAAGGTAAATACGGGGCTGTTTTCTTTATCACAGTGGCTGTGGATAAATCGGAATATCTTTCGATTGAAACTTGGGTGATCTGGTAACCAACGCGAGGTAGGGTTTCGATGATTTCACCCTTGGTGTTTTCCTGTAGCTTAACCCGTAAGCTACGAATTGCTTGGAAAAGAGAGGCTTCAGAGACAACCCGATCAGGCCAACCGGCATTAAGCAAATCTTCTTTTGTTACTGGGCAGTTTGCATGCTCAATCAGGTAGAGCAGAATATATTGCTCTGAAAGGTTGAGCTTTTGACTGGTAGTGTCTGACTTTATAACCCCTAGAGCCGGAATAAAAACAAGCTCATTAGTGAATTTAAATTGCTTCTGGCCAGACATTGATACCTCAGAGCCTCTTGCTTAAATGCTATTTTAATCGTTGATTGGCAATAGGAATCACAGTTTGAACATAATGATGCCTAATTGATTGAAGGTGCTTATTTTATCATGAAAAAAAATAATTGATATGCGAATAATTGCTGCAGAAAACAAAGGGAGCACTAGGCTCCCTTTGATACTATGTTGCGTTTTCCAGTAACTAATAAGGTTACTTCTTGAAAATTTCCTGGAACTCACGTTTCATTGGTGGGTTGCGGCGAGCTTTTTTCAGCTGCTTACACATATCCTTGACACAGTTGTGCAGAACTTTATCTAGCATTACTGCTTTGTAATCTGTGTATTCTTCGTCAGTCATGTCTGACGGCTTTTCGCTTTCCTGCATTTCACCAAGGAAATCAACACCTGAGTAGCTTTGGCTTAGTGCAATTAGTGCATGAAATTGCTCGAAGTTATCTAGTACATTCTGAGCACTTGCTGGAAGTTGATCCCAAGCTTCACGTGACGTCGGCTCAGACGCTTTATATACGTTAATTAGCATGTCTAGAAGCTCTTCAGGCACTTCTTCAAACTCAACAACTTGACGAAGTTCTGGTGAACAGTCATCAAGAGTGAATTTTACTTCTTCAATTGTTTGATCGTCTTTTTTCTCAATATCAGACATAGCTAATTCCTAAAGCATGAATTGTTAAGGGAGGGAATCCTATAGTCCTCTCTATAAATGTCAACTGATAAGATAGCGGATAAACAAGAACAATCACGTTAATTTGCTCACGAATATAGTCAATGGCCTGCCTGCCCGATTGGTAGCCACTCTGATGAGTAAGATTGTCCCAGCCCATGAAAAAGCTAAGTTGTAAATAAGTTGCATAAACTTTTTAATAGAACCAATAAAGCCATGCCATTCTGTGCTATAAATAGCTTAAGGAATAGCCAATATATCAATAGGATGCTTAGATGGAAGCGATGCGGATACTACTAGTAGATGATGTGCATCTCGAGAGGATGCAGTTGGCCATGCGGTTGCAGCGCCTCGGGCATGTGGTTGAAGCTGTCGCTTCAGGTCATGAAGCCATCGAGAGATATCCTTTGTTTGATCCCGATTTACTATTGTTAGATGTCAGTATGCCGGATATGAGCGGTACTGAGGTTGCAGAACAAATTCGAATCAAACACCCTGAATGGGTGCCTATCATATTCCTGAGTGGGCATGATGAGCCTGAAATGATATCGAAAGCGATAGATATGGGGGGCGATGACTACATCGTCAAACCCGTAAACAAAATCGTTCTGGCGGCAAAACTCAAAGCGATGCAGCGTATTGCCCATATGCGTCACCAGTTGAAGGATGCGACCAAAAGCTTAGAGCAAGCTAACGAAAAGTTGTCACAGCAAGTGAACGAAGATGGTTTGACTAAGCTAGCTAACCGTCGATACCTTGATACCAAAATGGCTGAATTTATTTCTTGGCATGGCCGTAATAACTTCCCATTGACCTTGATCATGCTCGATGTCGACCACTTCAAGTTGTTCAACGATCACTATGGCCATTTAGAAGGTGACCGCTGCTTACAGGCGGTTGCAACTGAACTTAAGAAAAACTTCAGCCGTGCAGGTGAACTTGCGGCCCGTTATGGTGGTGAAGAGTTCGTGATTGCCCTGAGTAATTGTGACAAAACTAGAGCGGTACGCGAATGTGAACGTTTAAAGCTGTGTATTCAGCAACTCGAAATCCCGCACTCAAAATCAACCACGGCTGATATTGTAACAGTTAGCCAAGGTATGGTGTCTTGGGTACCAACGGGGTTGGAAACAGTTGAAAACATGTATGAAATTGTTGATCGGGTTCTGTACAAGGCCAAAGAGCAAGGCCGAAACCGTTTTGTTGCCGCTGAATTCACCTAATCTCCCGCCAGTTTTTTGATCTAGTTAACACTTTGTACTTTACCAAGCGTTATTTGGCTGAATTGCAGCCAAATAACCTGTCTGGTGCTTGCCGTAACTATCTTCAGTGATAACCTGCTGTTAGACATGAATGTCTATCGCAGTGTGCATTCTTTTGAGTAGCAGTGAATCCTTGCCATAAAGACAATGTGTTTTCGGCTATGCTCAATGGAATTTGTATTGTATGAAGAAAAATGTGAGGGAAGGATCATGGATATTTGCTTTTCGCAGACAGAAGCGCGCGTACTTGGTTGCTTGCTTGAAAAAGAGGTGACCACACCTGATCAATACCCATTAACACTCAATGCACTAACAACGGCCAGTAATCAAAAAAGTAACCGTGAACCTGTGATGTCGCTGACTGAAGCCGAGGTGCAAGACACGATTGAAGCGTTGAAGTCAAAACGCATTGTGCAGGAAGTGACCGCAGGCTTTGGTAGCCGAGTAGCGAAATACCAGCACCGCTTTTGTAATACTGAATTCAGTACTTTCCAGTTCACCAAGCAAGAAAAAGCCATTATCTGTGTGATGTTGTTGCGTGGGCCACAATCTCCGGGTGAAATACGTACACGAACAAATCGCCTGTGTGATTTTACTGATGTGAAAGAAGTCGAGTCCGTGTTGAGTGCTCTTTCAGAGCATCCTAAAGGCCCGTTTGTCGTCCAATTGCCGAAAGAATCGGGTAAGCGTGATTTTCGCTATATGCATTTGTTCAGTGGTGAAGTAGATCTGGAGGAACTTCAACAACAGGCAGCCTCTGTTGCCACAGGCACACCTTCATCGCCAACCTCTGAGCGGCTAACCGCCTTGGAAGATGAAGTTTCAGAGCTTAAAAAAGAAGTACAAGAGCTCAAGGCAATGCTTGAATCATTGACGTCTTAAGTGTCAAATAGTGTCAGTGTTATCAGCCCAGCGAATGCTGGGCTTTTTTGTAAGGTGTAAAGATTTATGGCCTGCACTCATCAAGCAAGTTCAGCAGAGAGTGAAAAGCAAAAGAATAAAGTCGGTCAGTGGTCGGTCTATTTAATTAGGACGGCAGATAACAAGTTGTATTGTGGGGTCACCACGGACGTAGCAAGACGCTTTTGCGAGCATACATCGACAAAGCGCGGTGCAAAATTCCTGAAGGGAAAGGGACCCCTTGATTTAGCCTGGTCTGAGTGTGTAGGGGATAAACGCTTAGCCATGCAACTTGAATATAAGATCAAGCGTCTGCCTAAGCGCACCAAAGAGCAAATTGTGAATGGTAGCGTTAAGGTTTTGAGCTTAGTTGAGTAAATTGTTGGCTCAGCGATAGGTTCAATGATGCAGTATTAGCACTTTTTGATATTTCCGCATTTTCTAACACCTTTTGGGTGTTTGTTAGACAATTGAAATTGAACCTTCTTCCTGTTCAAATTACACTGCATTTATTATTTCTATATCAAAAATTTATTTTTCTAGGATATTTTTATGGCACTTAAAGCCACGATTTACAAAGCCCAGTTCAATGTCGCCGATCTTGACCGCCATGTGTATCTCGATCAGCAGCACACCTTGGCCTGTCATCCATCTGAGACCCTACAGCGCTTAATGCTGAGGTTGATCGCATGGGGTTTTAATGCCGATGAAGAGTTACAGTTTACCAAAGGCCTTTGTGAAGCTGATGAGCCTGCGCTTTGGAAGAAAAACCTGAGTGGTGAAATTGTGTTATGGATTGACCTAGGCTTGCCTGATGAGAAACGCTTGAAGAAAGCTGCCCATAAGGCGCAAAAAGTCATTATCTTTGCCTATGGCGATAATGCTGCCCCAGTATGGTGGAAGCAACACCAAGCCAAAGTGAGCCAGTATGGCAATATTTCTGTTGTTTTCTTCAATGATGAAACGCTAGCTGAACTTGAGGCTATGGTTGAGCGCTCGATGAACCTTCAGCTAACCATTGAAGCAGAGCAGGGTTGGCTAATGCTAGGTGAAAAGAGCTGTACCCTAACGCCAGAATGGTGGCTGCGCTAATACTGCAAGCGATTGGTTGAGACTGATGATGGCTGTCACTGAATAGTCATCGAAGCCCTTCATGATATTCTCCTGTATACCAAGATTGATACTGCTGCCTGACTATCAGGCAGCTTTCGCCTTTTCAGCAACAAGGAGTCGTGCAATGCCATCAAATGTGCATGCTTTAGCAACAAAAGTGTGGGACTATCATCATCTTAACCACACGCTCTCACCCTCTGACTGTATCTTCGTGCTGGGTAGTAATGACATTCGAGTCGCTGAACATGCGGCTAAACTGTTCCTTGAAGGCTATGCACCATTCATCGTATTTTCTGGTGGGGAGGGTGAGTTAACCCGAGGAATGTTTAAAGGATCAGAGGCTGAAGCCTTTGCTGAAGTTGCTTTGGATATGGGTGTTCCAGAAGATGCGATCCTGCTCGAACCACAGTCCACCAACACGGGTGAAAATGTTCAGTTTACGCGTGCCTTGCTGCAGATGAAGGGACTCGAGCCTGAGAGTTTTATTATTGTCCAAAAGCCATTCATGGAAAGAAGAGCTTATGCGACTTTCCAACAGAATTGGCCCGGCAAGAAAGTGAAAGTTACTTCACCTCCCATAGCCTTTGATGAATACCCGAATGAAACCTTGTCATACAGTGATGTTATCAACGTTATGTTAGGTGACCTTCAGCGTATCAAAGTCTACCCGTCTTATGGTTACTCTGTTGAGCAGAATATTCCAGATGAGGTCTGGCAGGCTTACAAGAAACTGGTCGACTTAGGGTTTAAAGAGCACTTACTTACATAATTTATGTAAGACGGCTCATAGATATAAAAAAAGCCCTGTAAAAACAGGGCTTTAAACTGATGGGCTGAAATTATTGTGCTGCGTTCATGCCTTGCTCCCAGAAGGCAACTTCCATCCGTGTCGCTGTTTTGAAAATCTCACACAGGCGCTGACCACGTTTGCTTTCTAGTGGGATTTCTTCAAGCATAGCGTCTAAACGGCGAATGGTTTCCTCGACACCCGATTGATATTCCTCACCGCTATAAAGTTCAACCCAGCTGCGGTAAGGGTTACCTTCAAGTTTTGTCTCAGACCACTTCGCTAGGCGTTGACCCACTACCGCATAGCCGATAGCACAAGGGGCTAGGGCAGTGAATAAATCGGTGCGGTCTCCTGCCATACCGGTATCCAATACATAGCGCGTGTAGCAAACAGTACCGAAGTCTTCCGGTTCTGCTTCCATCTCTTCAGCAGACAGACCCCAAGTCTGGCAATACTCAATGTGATGGTTCATTTCTGATTCAAGCAAAGCGCTCAAACCAGGTAGAGGCTCACGCATTTCAGCCAATGTTGTTGATTTGAATATAGCCAGTGCGTAAGCACGGGCATAGTGCTTCAGGAACAAGTAATCTTGCTTAAGGTAGTGGAAAAAAGCGTACTTGTTCAAGTCACCAGTTGCTAGCTGGTTGACGAAATCATGCTCGGTATAATCTTCCCAATCCTGCTGGCAGTAGCTAATCAAATCTTGGTATTTCATTGTAAATCCTCAAATACTGATATTCGTGGCGCTTAGTAGGTCAGCACGTAATCTTTCGCTTGTGGTAGTGTTTTAATGATGTTGTGCTGTTTCATGAATTCAGCGTATTCATCATAGCGTTTTAGCTCCACAGCGCCTGGGCGCAAAGCAAAGCGGGTTAGGGTATCTTCCCAAGCTCGGCGGTTTAGGTCGTTGTTCAATGTATCAGGAGAGTAAGCCACGAACTCTTTCCATGCCTGCTCTGGGTGGTTAATGAGGTAAACCGTTGCTTTCTCGATAGCAGTATTAAACTTGTTGATCGTTTCTGGATCGTATTTGTTTTTGTTAGCAACGAAAATCAGCTCGTCGTAAGGTGGTACACCGTGTTCTTCTGGGTAGAAAGCGGTTGCGTCATAGCCCTCGATAGCAAGTTGGTTAAGTTCGAAGTTACGCAAGCCACCCCAAATGGCGTCGACCTTGCCAGAAGCGAGCGAAGAAGAGAGTGCCCAGCCAACATTGATGATTTTTACGCTATCCATATCCACACCTTCTGAGCGAAGCATGGTGCCGATAGTCGCATCTTCATTACCGCCGATAGCAACGCCAATGTTTTTGCCTTTTAGATCAGCCAATGACTTGATGCCTGATTTGTCTAATACAATCAGCGAGTTCAACGGGCCAGAAATGAGCGTCGCAGAGCGTACCAGAGGAAGCTTTGCCGCTGTGCTTGAAATCAGCGTGCTCTGGTACGAAACAGCAAGGTCAATACGACCTGCTGCGACTAATTTGTCAGGCACACTCGGGTCGGCAGGCTCTTGGATTTGAACATCTAAACCTTGTTCTGCAAACCAGCCTTTTTCTTTTGCTAGGATAATTGGGCCGTGGTTTGGGTTAACGAACCAGTCCAGCATGAGTGTGACTTTCTCTTCTGCGGACGCACTAAAAGAAGCCAGCATTAATGCAGCTGCGGCAAACAGTTGCGGTTTACCTGCTTTAAAAAAAGTGGATATCATTCTATTTCCTTGTTGTTGAGCGAAGTAAAGCATTCCGTGTTATGTAACCGAGTTATTGGCTTTGCCATGGAATGGCTTTTTTTAATATAAGATCGGTAATGAAGTACAGGCTGATAGAGAAAAACGCCAAGATAAACAAAGCGGCGAACATCTCATCGACAAACATGCGCGCATTGGCTTGCAGCATTAAGTACCCGAGGCCTTCACTTGAACCCACCCATTCACCAATCACGGCACCAATTGGCGCGACGACAACCGCAACGCGAATACCTGATGCCAAAGCGGGTAGGGCGGCGGGTAAGCGGATCTGCCAAAGTTGCTGCCAACGGGTAGCTCCCATCGTCGTGGCCAGATCAAGGTAGCCTTTTGGTGTATGGCGAAGGCCGTCATAACAGCATGTCGTGACAGGGAAGAAAATGATCAGTGCTGCCATGACAATTTTTGACGCCATGCCATAGCCGAGCCACAGCATCAGAATGGGCGCGATAGCAAATACCGGTATTGCTTGGCTAGTGATCAGTATTGGCAGTAGCCAACGACGAAGAGGCTCAAATACCAGCATTTGTAGGGCAAAGAACAGCCCCATAGCCAAGCCAAGCAGTAAACCAAACAGGACTTCAGTACCGGTTACCACAGTGTGGTGCCACAGTACATCTGCCCTTTCAACTAGCTTGGAGAGGACAGCGACAGGTCCTGGCAATATGAAAGGTGGTAGGTCAAAGATAACGACACTGGCCTGCCATAAACCCATAATGATTGCCACGCTAATGACAAAGCGGGAAATATGTTGCGACAACTGTGACTTATTGACCTTATTGGTATGCTGGTTAGCCTCTTGCTGTTCCAACAAAGGATTCTGTAGCTTCGGAGATACTGATTGATCAGACATAATCATTCTCCAGCTCATTGATGATCCCTTGCTGGTGGGTGGCGAGCTCACCATCAAATTGCCTTGGTGGTGGACTAGAGGGTACTGGTAACGCTCTTATGGAAGCTGGGGTACCTGCCATCATATATATCTGGTGGCCAAGCCGAAGTGCTTCTTGCGGATCATGGGTGATCAACAATACGGTTTTCCCTTCGAGTAATTTTGCCGAAAGAGACTGGAGCTTATGCCGTGTGACAGCGTCGAGGGCCGAAAAAGGCTCATCCATTAAAACAAGTGGTTTGTCTTGCATCAGAGTACGAGCCAAAGCCACACGCTGGCGCATCCCGCCAGAGAGTTGGCTAGGCATTACATCCGACTTATCAGCTAGACCAACAGCTTCGAGCAATGCCAGAGCGCGTTTCTTGTCTGCTTTCTGAGCTTTACCAAAACGCGCACTTAAGCAAGCATTTTCCATGACATTGAGCCAAGGCAGCAGTAAATCCTGCTGGGCCATGTAAGCGATGTTGCCGTTTAATGGTAACTTGTTGCTTGTGGAGATAGTGCCATTCCATGCAACGTTGTCCTCCAACAGGCCAGCAAGGTGGCGGAGCAGTGTTGTTTTGCCGCAACCGCTCTTCCCCAGAAGGCAAGTCCATTGACCGGCTGGCAACTCAACGTTTAACTGGCTAAATAATGGGGTGCTGGCGTCGTTATATCGAAGCATTAGATCCTCGATTTTGACTGCCATCCCTTTAGCAACATAAGAATCGCCAGATGTGTCTGATGCAAGATTGCTATTCATCTTGTTTATCGCTTCCATGCTTATTCTGGTTTGAAGTGGCCTGCAAAGAAATGATTCACAGGCCCGTGGCCAGAACCGATTTCAAGTTCATCTGCATGTTCGATGGCTTTGGTGATGTAGGCTTTGGCATGTTTTACAGCGTCTTGCAGTGGGTATTCTTGAGCAAGGAATGAGGCAGTTGCTGCCGATAGCGTACAGCCAGTACCGTGGGTATTGCGGGTCGCAATTCGCGGAGTGCTCATACGGACAACATCATCTTCAAGAATCAATAGGTCGGTACTGAACTCGTCTTTTTCTAGGTGGCCACCTTTCAATAGAATTGAACGTGAACCAATGCCGCGCAATGCAGCGATCATTGCTGTCATTTCTTGCTCAGTTTCAGGTAAGTCTGAGCCAATCAATGCAGCTGCCTCTGGGAGGTTTGGGGTGATCACGTCGGCGAGCGGTAGTAGCTCGGCCTTCAGCGTTGAGATCGCATCTTGCTCAAGCAGTAAATCACCACTTGTTGCAACCATAACTGGGTCGATAACCAAGAATTTAGGCTGATACTGGCGTAATTTTTTAGCGACCATGCGAATGATATTAGCGTCACTCAGCATGCCAATCTTAACGGCTTTTACATCAAGGTCGGTAAATACAGCATCAAGTTGTTGCTCGACAAAAGCAGGGTCAATGCCAAGGATGCCTGTTACGCCTTGGGTGTTCTGGGCAGTGAGTGCTGTGATCACAGAGCATGCGTAACCGCCGGTTGCGGAAATGGCTTTGATGTCGGCTTGAATGCCTGCGCCGCCACCACTGTCAGAGCCAGCGATGGTTAGGGTAATCGGGGTCTTTGATGAAATTGGCATAGTTACCTCTATCTAAGACGTAAGGTAGCTAATACCATCGAACCGCAGTGGGGTACGAGAAAGGGCATTACAGCTAGTTCCCTACGCCATTATTAAATGGATCAGGTTCAACGGGTCCCACTACGTGGTCTCAGCGCTCGGCTCCCCGACTAACGGATAAAATTGGTACTTACGGGCCAATGTTGAAGATTGACCTGAAAAAAACTGTTTTCTGGCTTAAATGCCTGAAGATGTGACTAATCTAAACATGTTTTTTACGATAGGGCAAACATGTTAGGAATAAAATGAGGTGATGGATGAAGAATAATACAGAAGGGGAATAAAGAGGCAGCCACAGCGTGGCTGCCTTGGTAATTACATCTTTTTGCAGTATGCCGCAATGATTACCATGTTAGTACCTGCTGCTTTACCCGAGATGTGTAATGGGTTATCAGTCAGGCGAATACCACGAACAGCAGTACCTTGTTTGATTACAAGGTTCGAGCCTTTCACTGGCAGATCTTTGATGATGGTGACGTTGTCACCTGCTTCAAGAGCCGTACCGTTTACATCCACGGTCTTGATTGAGTCAAGCTCAGCAAGGGCGATACCTTTCTCAGCCCATTCAATCATGTCTTCTTCCAAGTACATCATATCAAGCAGGTCTTGAGCCCATGTTTCAGAAGACAGGCGCTTAAGAAGGCGGTAAGCCATTACCTGGACAGCAGGCTCTTGGCTCCACATGCTGTCGTTCAAACAACGCCAGTGGTTTTGATCCAGCGTTTCAGCGTCTTCGATTTCTGTACGGCAAGTTCCACACACCATCACACAGCTACCAGCTGTTTGGTCAGGAGACGCAGGAACTTCGTAAACGCTCAGACTGTCTTCTGATCCACATAGTTCACATTTAGCGCCAGCGCGCTCTTTAACGATTGATTCAATGCTCATAGGAATATTCCAAGGAAGTGTAATGGTCTTAGTTACCATACAGGTAACTGTTCTGTTTATTATGCCATTTAATTTTGAGAAGAAAAGGAATGAAGATCAAGATCACATTAGTCTCATTAACTTACGGGCAAAAAACAAACTAATTGAACGTCTAAGTAAAAATAATGCAACAAAAATGTAGGAGATATTGTTGTGTTGAGACTAAGATCAAATAGCCTACCCAAGTAGTTACAGAAAAAGAAATAGGAAAATGTATGAAAAAGGCACTTTTTTTACTTTTAGCTTTAGCACTTATTGGTTGTGATGATGAGGATGTTGTTAACACAGTATCAGGCAATGCAGAAGTGTTCGCCGTTACCGGAGCTGAAGTTGGAGGAGCACAAGGATACACCAGCATTGATAGCCTAGAAAACCAATATCCAATCACTTTGCCCGATGAATTCCCAGCAGGCTCTGAACAAACGCTAGATAGCCGGTTAGGATCTCTTGGTATAGATATAGAGGGTACAGATTGCGGTATTATTGATACCAGTGGCGATGTTTGTTTTGGAGCTGGAAGTGACACAGCTTGTGTACCCGATGAGGTCACTAAATTAGGTATCA
Source organism: Photobacterium sp. BZF1 (assembly GCF_014349205.1). NCBI lineage: Bacteria > Pseudomonadati > Pseudomonadota > Gammaproteobacteria > Vibrionales > Vibrionaceae > Photobacterium > Photobacterium sp. BZF1. The sequence continues at coordinate 15,498 of NZ_JACSOF010000075.1, read as the reverse complement.
AACTTTATACCATCGACATTGATGAAGTGAAACGCGCCTATGATAATGGTTTCTACCCGAAATTAGCGGCTGATCTGCTAGGTGATACCTTTTCTGACTTTGATATTGAGCGTGTAAGTTGCTCAAGTATTGGGTTGTAGTTGATAGTATGTTGAAAGGCAGGCCTTAATGTAGCATACATAGGCCTGCTAATTTCTTTTAGTCAAAAGAAACACTATCACTATTACATTCCTCAAAAAAAATTTTATTAAATGCCTCGCAACTTCTATTTCTGACTGGTTTTTGACTAGGGGTTTCTTGCTAATTTAAGCCACTACTTTTGGGTTATTAAGCGGTAAGAAGTAATGAAAAGGAAAGGGATATTCGGCCTTTTAGGTATTTTGATTAATATTCCGTGTATTGGTTATGCTGCTGAAATTGAGAGCTATATTGTCGGCGGCAATCCTGTCAGGCATGGTGATGAAATAACTTGGATGGCCTCATTAAGAAATACGACGGACAATACTTCACATTTTTGTGGAGGAAGTATTGTTAATGAGCAATGGGTATTAACTGCCGCCCATTGCGTTGTGCAGGGTATCGCTGGCGATGAATTTACGTTGCCGCCCAATAACCTTGCTGTGATGGTCGGAAAATTGTCTAGTGAGGTCGTTGACACTGCCGATCTATATCAGGTCACCCATGTTGTCGTACACCCTGAATACTCTCCGAACGCTGAAATTAAAATTACGGTCGATGAAAATCAAAACCAGACGGAGGAAGTGGTTAAGTTAGCATTAGACAATGATATTGCACTGCTTCGTGTCAATCGTTTGTTTCCGTTTCCTAGGGTAAGTCCAATTAAATTAGCTGATCAGAAGGTAGCACAACGGCTTGAGGCGACCTTGGCTGATGAATGGAACGAAAACAAACGCCCAGTTAATACAATGGTCTCTGGTTGGGGTGCGACAAATAGTGATGGCACCGGTATATCAACAAACCTTATGTATACTGAGCTCTCTTATTTGCCGATATCAGATTGCTTCAATTTACTGGAAAGGGGCAATGATGAACACTTTATCATAGATAGTCCGTTGAACTTGACGAAAGTTTGTGCTTTACCACCTGATATTTTGTTTGATGAAGAAGGTGACCCCCTCGGATATGGGCCTGATGCCTGTAAGGGAGACAGTGGTGGCCCACTAGTAACGAAAGATAACGACGGAAGTTGGGTGCAACTAGGGGTCGTGAGTGGAGGCCCACAAGGAGCCCCTCTCTGTGGCGCATATTTGCGTCCAGGTTTCTATGCGCGAGTAGGTACCTATTTTGATTGGATAAAGGAAATAGTAGGAAAGATTCCCGATATCCCAATCACCAATCCAGACTTTATGGAAGATGAGGAAACTGGAAGTAGTAAAGATGATGATCAAGACGTAGATACGGGAGAAGGAAAGGCCGACGAAGGATGTAACCCCGAGGTTTCCGGTATCAGCCCGAATAATTGTGCCCTGAATTCCGAAGGGGGAGGTGGGATGGTTGGCTACTTTGGACTTGGAGGCTTGATTTTGATGCTGTTGAGACGACGACTTTTATTACGCGATTAATAAAAAACAGCCACCCAGAATGAAGAGTGGCTGTTTTCGTTAGCGGCGGAAAGAAACAGCTTCTTTACCGTCTGCCAATTCAATATGGGTAACCGCTGGCTGGGTTTCAGCAATAACATTACCGGCACGGATAGAGTAACGTACTGGCACTTGGCGGCGAACCGCATCAAAGCCATTTTCAGCAGGAAGAATAAGCAGGTTACCTGGCTTACCCAACTCAATACCGTAGCGGCTTTGAATGTTTAGGGTGGTCGCAGAGTTAGTGCTGATCAAGTCCAAAGATTGGTTGATTTGGTCGTAGCCCATCACCTGGCAAACATGCAGTCCCATATGCAGAACTTGCATCATGTTAGCTGTTCCCAATGGGTACCATGGGTCAAAAACATCGTCATGGCCAAAGCAGACATTGATGTTCGAAGCTAGCATTTCCTTTACACGGGTCACGCCACGGCGTTTTGGGTAATCATCGAAACGACCCTGCAAGTGGATATTGACCAGAGGGTTAGCAACAAAGCTGATGCCTGACATTTTCAGCAGTCGGAACAACCTTGAAGCATAGGCACCGTTGTATGAGTGCATCGCTGTCGTGTGGCTAGCAGTTACTTTGTCACCCATTTCAAATTTATGGGCAAGCGCGGCTAGCGTTTCTACGAAACGGGATTGCTCATCATCGATTTCATCACAATGAACATCGATGAGACGATCGTATTTACGTGCCAATTCGAATACATAATGAAGCGACTCTACGCCATACTCGCGAGTAAACTCAAAGTGTGGAATTGCACCGATGACGTCAGCGCCCAACTTCACGGCTTCTTCAAGAAGTTCTTTGCCGTTCGGGTAAGACAAAATCCCCTCTTGCGGGAAAGCCACAATCTGGATATCAACCCACTCTTTCATTTCTTCACGCACTTCAAGCATGGCTTTTAGGGCGATAAGTGTTGGGTCAGAGACATCGACATGGGTACGCACATGTTGCACACCATTAGCGATTTGCCATTTAAGCGTTTGTTTTGCACGAGCTTTAACATCTTCAATGGAAAGCATTGATTTACGCTCAGCCCAGCGTTCAATCCCTTCAAATAGCGTACCTGAAATATTCCAGTTAGGTTCACCTGCTGTTTGCGTGGTGTCTAGATGGATGTGAGGTTCGCAGAAAGGAGGTACAGCCATACCCCCTTCACCGTCAAGCACAGGGCCGTTGAAATCAACGTGCTCGTCCATTGGCTTGATAGAATGAAATTTACCTTCGTTAATCAGTATCTGATGCAGGCCATCCTTGCCTTTGATGGTGACGTTTTTAATTAGCATGTTTGAGGTTTGCATCTTAGTTGTCCTTACGCGTTACTTGCACAAGCTTCGGTATCGCGATTTAGCACCGGGTTAAGGATAAGGTAGCTGATTGCACCGCCTAGCACGGCATTGATTGGAACAACACCAGGCAGGAAGTGACCGGCAGCAACACCTACAGCAACACCGATGATTGCAGCCCAGTTAACGGCTTTAAACTCTGCGTTCGCGAAATCTTTGTAACGATGACGGTTTTTAATGAAATCTGCAATGATAATACCACCGATTGGAGGAATAGCCGCCGACAAGAAGGTTAACCAACCAACGAAGTTATTGTATAGCCATAGTGCACATAGTGTACCGATTAGGCCATTTGCCATAGAAAGGTATTTACTTGGTAGGCCAGTGACGTTTGAGAAGCCAAGACCTGAGGCGTACAGGGCATTGTCGTTGGTGGTCCAAATATTCAGGCCAAGTACGATGATAGCTGGGATTAGTAGGCCTTGAGCAATCATTACCTCGGAGATATCCGATTGGCCGGTTGCTGCTGCGCCCGCTGCACCGAAGATAAACATCAGGGAGTTACCAATAAAGAAGGCAATCATAGTGACCATGACAGCGCCCATTGGCTTTTTACCAAATCGTACAAAGTCTGCTGTTAAGGTACCGGCTGAAACAAATGAGCCGACAACCAGCGCCAGAGCGGTTGAAAATTCGATTGGGTTTTCAGGTGTAATCGCTTTGAGGCCATCAATACCACCAGTACTGCCTACAGCTTCAAATACAGAGTAACCACCAAGCAGGGCAATGGCTGGAACTGCGATGGCGGAAAGTACCATCAACGCTGAAATGCCAAAATATACCGTTGCTGTCATCAGAAGGCCCGATACCAGAATCAGGATGTTGGTATCAATACCCGTTGCTTTTTGAACCGGAATGGCAAACATAGCGACGCCGACACCAAACCAGCCGACTTGTGTACCGCCAAGTAGTAGGGAAGGGAGCCAGGAGCCTTTAGAGCCAAAAGAGAATCGAGCAAGAAGGTGGGTAGAGAGGCCAGTAGAAGAGCCGATGTATCCGAGGAAGGAGGTGTAGATACCAAGAATGAGGTTACCAATCAGAACAGCGAGGAAGAAATCATCATAGGAGAGCCCTGTTCCTAATGTCCCTCCTGTCCACATACTGGCTGAAAAGAAGGTCAGTCCGAGCATCACCATGGTGAGTGAAACTACTCCTTTACGTGCCGATTTTGGCACAGGCCCTAGACTGTAGTTGTTATCGCCAGCCATTGAAACACCTCTAACGTCATTTAATAATAGTACTGATTTACAGCTAAACGGCGCGTATTTTAGTGAATAAAAAACTGCTGTCAAATGAGTTTTTGGGTGATTTCATGAAATTTACCAAAGGTCTAAATTAAATTGTTATTTAACAATTAATTACATTTATTGGTATTGTTAACTGTAAAAAAGGAAATCGTTTGTATGATTGGAGTGAGTCTTAAATGGTGTCAAATATGATTTCAAAAAAGGATTGTTGTTGTCTGTGCCTCAATATCCTAATTCATGCTTACATTGCCTCATATGAAAACGATTTCTTTTCATCAACTCATAGACTTAATAGACGATAAAGAACTTGCTTATGTTTTTAAGCTTCTATTTACATGTAAAAACAACCATTACGTCATGATTTTTGTCTTTGGTTGTTTTTTATAATGGTTTTATGGTGGTAAATGTCGTTTTTTGTATGAGAAAAGTGTTCATTGGGTTGCAGGGAAGGAAATGAGACTAAACCTGTGGATAACTTTATTATCCACAAAACTTGTGAGTAACTCTGTGGGAAATGGTTGAGAGCTAATCCCCATGCTGGCTTCAGTAAAGTCAATACCTGTGTTCATGAAATCATTATAAAAACATCATGAAAAATAAAGGTTATTGATACAGCTCAATTTTGCTTTTCAACGAAAAATGCTTGGGTGTTTTGGCTACAATCAGAGGCTAAGAGTGGTTTATCACCTTGATTGCAGAGCATAGAGGCAGGATAATGCTATCTAAATGATAATGATTTCGATAAGTGTAGTGTTTTGTGTCTAAGATCCTTGTTGTAGATGATGATATTGTCCTTTGCGAGTTACTCCAGGAAGTACTTGAAGAAGAAGGGTACGACGTTCATTGTGCACATTGTGGGAAGACAGGGTTAGCTTACTTGCAAGAGCAGCCTGTTGATCTCGTTCTGCTTGATGTCATGCTTCCGCATATTGACGGTATGCAAATGGCTAGGCGAATATGCCAGAGGTTTGCTACGCCAATTATTATGCTGACGGCATTAGGTGATGAGGCCTCATTACTTGATGGCTTACAAGCTGGCGCTGATCATTATATGGCGAAGCCTTTTAAGGTGCCTGAATTGCTGGCTAGAATAAAATCTACAATGCGACGAGTTGGATTAGAAAAGCAACGTGGCAGTAATGTTTCTACTGATATGGATATCACTGAACAGCTGAGGCGAATTCCGTTGACGGGTACCGAGAGTGAATTGTTGGAGTATCTTGTCAAGCATAACGGCATTGTTGTATCAAAAGCTGAATTGCAGAAAGCGGTGCTTAAGAAAGAAATGAGCCCATTTGATAGAAATCTTGACATGCATATTAGCAACATTCGTCGCAAAATAGTTCAATCAGGATTACCAAAACAACATATAAAAACCGTGAGGGGAAAAGGGTATAGTTTCTTAGAAGTGGTTGGGGCATGAATAAAATAAAAGAGTGGCGCAAGAATGCGCCACTCTTTGGTTTTACTTGCTGTAAGAACTAGCAATATTGTCGATACGCTGGTTTGCGCGCATAGCTTCTTGGTAAGCAGCGTCTGATGCCGCACGAGCATCGTTAACTGCACCAGCCATTTGATCTTGTTGGCTTTGTAATGCGCCTACCTGATCAGAGAGCATATCTACTTTATTGGTTAGTTGCTGCATTTGGTCAACTTCATCTGAGCTAGAACAACCGATAAGTGTTGCACTCAGAATAATACCGGTAAGGATAGATAATGAACGGTTCATTTTTCTTTCTTCTCCTTTGTTTGCCACTACAGACTGTTCGATAAAAGTTTCAGTCGGCAAATTCATTATGGCAGAAGTTGCGCAAATTGCTGCTTAAAGTGAAGAAAGAGTCAGATTTTTTTCTCTCAAAGATGAGAAAACCCGCCTGAGCGGGTTTATTTATGCGGAATACAGAAATTACGCAGGTGCGTTTTCATCAGCAAGAATCCGGTTTATTGCATCGACTAAAATATTCGGATTGAGGGTATGCTGCACTTTTTCTACCAAGGTGCCATCAGCACGGAGGAAATAAAAATAAGAGCTATGGTCTACCGCATATTCCAATGCTGAGCCTTCCAGTTCTGTACGCATGTATAACACGCCATACTTTTCAGCCAGTGCTTTTGTCTGATCAGCATCTCCTGTCATACCTATAATTTTTTTATGGAAGTACTGTGCATATTGAGCACTCTTTTCAGGCGTGTCTCGTTCAGGATCTAACGTGATGAAAATCGGCCACAGCTTATTAATTTGCTGATCATCGATTTGCTTCAAGGCAGCTGACAAGACTGCGAGAGAGGTTGGGCAGACATCAGGACAGTGGGTATAGCCAAAATAAATGACCCGAATTCTTTCATCCTCCGGGTTGTACAAATCAATGTCATCTTTACCGCTTTTCAACAGGTTAATAGGTTCACCGGCGACTTCAGATGGGGATTGGCGATCAACAATGACGCTAGTGATGAACCCAGCCGATAAAGCTAGAGCGAGTATAATCCATTGATATTTCACTTGATCATCCTTATTGAAACATAAACTGGTTGTTGTGAGTTATTTGCTGGTGGTGCTATTTTTCCTTGCCAGGTCATTTCGTCTGAAACACAAAAAGGTAATACCAATTCTCCAGAATATAGGTTGGTGCCGGTTTGGCGAATGAGCTTTTGTCGATAGACGCCCATCATCATTTCCTGTCCTTCAAGGGTTAGTTCCAGTGTCTCTGCTTGGGACGGTAACGATGGCCACTCTATTTCAATTTTAGCCGCTTCCATTGGTCTGATGATATTTCTATCTAACTTGATGTTTGCTCCACCAATGGCACAGCTTTCATTACTCAAAAGGCAGTGTATGTGGGAAGAGTTTTCTTTGGCGAGTGCTGCCTGATCACCGACCACTGCCTTGAGTTGAGGAAGCCCATAATCAAAGAAAAAGTAACTCCCGGTAAAAGCAGATAGAGCAAGGAAAACATTTCTATAACGTTTGCTACGTACCACTGGCTGTATCATCTCTTTGTATTGCAAGTATTTGTGAATCTTATCACTGACTTGGTTAAGGAAAACAGACAGATGTTGATTTTTGTGAGGAGGGTGCGTGTTGGTGAAGTCCACACTGGATGTGGGTTGTTAATCTTGTGATGGGGTGTTAGCAACTGTTTGTAAGGTATAGAAAATCAGTTAATCTCTTGAGCTTAGTCACCGAATGTGTAATTAGGATCACTTTTTTAATATTATAAAAGGTGATGTATACCACAAAAGTATTATCTATTTGGAATAGTATTTCATTCATTGAGTTTATGTTGAAATAAATCACTATAAGGTAATGACAATGAAGAAGAATGCTGTATCCGTAGGTATGTTCTTAGCTGGTATGTGTCTTAGCTCTATGAGCTTTGCGGGTGATCTTCCAAACATCAAAATTCTAGCAACGGGTGGCACTATTGCAGGCGCTGGGCAATCGAGCACAGAGTCAAACTACACCGCGGGTAAAGTTGGGGTAGATGCGCTGATTGAAGCCGTTCCTGAAATGACAAAACTGGCGGATATCTCTGGCGAGCAAGTCGTTAGCATTGGTTCACAGGACATGAACGATGAAGTGTGGCTGAAACTTGCAAAACGTGTAAATGAGCTACTTGCTAAAGACGACGTTGACGGTGTAGTGATCACTCATGGTACGGATACCATGGAAGAAACAGCATACTTCCTTGACCTAACAGTTAAAAGTGACAAGCCTGTAGTCCTTGTTGGTGCTATGCGTCCGTCGACAGCAATGAGTGCTGATGGTCCGGTAAACTTGTACAATGCAGTCGTGACAGCCACAGATACAGAGTCGACCGGTCGTGGTGTATTAGTCGCAATGAATGACACCGTTTACGACGCGCGAGATGTCACCAAGACAAATACAACTGCCGTGAATACATTCCAGTCACCGAATACTGGTGCGCTGGGTTATATCCATAATGGTGATGTGAAATACCAGCGTAGCCCTGAGCGTAAGCACACCACTGACACTGTATTTGATATTTCTAAAGTTGATAGCTTGCCAAAAGTTGGCATCGTATATAACTATGCCAACGCAACTGCGTTGCCAGTGACAGCAATGATGGAAGCAAACTACGACGGTATCGTCAGTGCGGGTGTGGGTAACGGTAATATGTACCATAGCATTTTTGATGAGTTAGCTAAGGCGAGTAAAGAGGGCACAATGGTCGTGCGTAGTTCCCGTACTGCCTCTGGCTCAACAACATTAGATGCAGAAGTCGATGATGATAAATACGGCTTCGTTGCTGCAGGTTCTTTGAACCCTCAGAAGGCTCGTATTCTACTGATGTTGTCTCTTACTCAGACTCAGGACTACCAAGACGTTCAGAAGATGTTCCAATACTACTAATCACATTCGTATAATTACGGAAATGCGCTTGTAGGGAACGTCTCTTACTAACTGAAAGCCGCCACAGTAAGTTGGCGGCTTTTTGTTATTAATTAGTAGAGTGGTCGTGGATATCAAAAATTGACTCAGAACTACTGCTTGGCAGGCTCTGGATTACATGGGTCACAGGGCTGTTCTTGCAAATAGTTGATGCAAGCTATGCTAACAATCTGGATGAAAATGAGTGTTTATCAACGTAAAGCTACGCAAATGAAAAAGCACCTTTAGTCAAACAGACTAAAGGTGCTTTGGGTTCTATTGAAAACAGGTAACGCTATTTGTCTGCGACTTTTTCAAGTCCCCATACTAAACCGATACCCAACACCATCGCCACAATAGCATAGCCAAGTAAAGCAGGTTGACCTGTTACGTGCTCGAAGCTGAATGGGGACAAGTTTTGCTCAATTAAAGGCACTTGCTCACCGCTAGAGTTTGTTCTCCAAGTCAATGTTTCCTTCCAAGGCCAAATCTTGCTCAATGTACCAATCATCAAACCTGTCAAGAAGGTCAGGGCGATGTCGCGGTAGTTTCGTAACACCCAAGATAGGACATGGGAGAAGGTTAGGAGGCCAATCACACAGCCACAAGCGAATAAGCCTAGTGTGATGATATCCAATGACTTTGCCGCACCTAGAATGGGGGCGTACATACCTAGCAGAAGTAAAATGAAGCTACCTGAAATACCCGGCAAAATCATTGCACAGATAGCAATAGAGCCGGCAAGCAAGATATTGAAGTATGTCGGCTCAAGCGTAAGCGGGTGAAGCACAGTAATTCCGTAAGCAAAAACGGCGCCGGCTATTACTGCAATGATACGCGATGGCCCCCAGTGAGTGATCTGTTTGAACATATGGATCACTGAAATAATGATCAAACCAAAGAAGAAAGACCATAGCGGGATAGGATGGGTGTTAAGCATCCATGTAATGAAGCGCGCGAGGGTGAAGATGCTGGTCAGGATCCCTGACAGTAATAAAATCAAGAAGGTACCATTAACATGGTTGAAGGCCGCTTTAAACCCATCTTTCCGCCAGATGCCGATCAGGCTAGGGTTAACGCGTCGAATGCTTTCTAGAAGCGTGTCATAAATACCTGTAATAAAGGCAATTGTTCCGCCAGAGACACCAGGGACAACGTCAGCTGCCCCCATCGCCATCCCTTTTAGGAAGGTAAACACTTTGCTCATACTTTTCCGTCAGTTACCGGTGAGATTTAAACTGGCGCTATTATACCTACAATGAGTGAAAAAAAAGTGTTTTCCTGTTGCGGAGACTGAAAATGGACATTTTTTTGACCATGACATTGCTAAATTGACTGCCAATATAGTTAGCTTGGGTAAGCTGTTGTGAATCAATCGAAAAATAGACGTTTTTTAAAGTTTGCCATTGTCGGTGCTGGTGGTTTTTTTATCGATATATTAGTTACTTACACCTTATCCCAGTTTGTCATGGCGGAAGTTGCCAGGGGAGCTGCTTTTTGGGTGGCTGCGAGTTCAAACTGGTGGCTGAATAGGCAGTTTACATTTTCATCGGGGCAGCAAGAGAGGCCGCTTAAGCAATGGATACAGTTTTTGAGCGCGTCCAGTATAGGCTTTTTGCCAAATTGGGGCTGCTATTGGCTTCTGATGAACAGTGACATAGGGCCAGCCACCTCATCAATACTATCTGTCGATGTATCAACTTGGTGGCCGTACTTGGCCATGGTACCGGGTATATTGTTAGGGATGGGAGTTAACTTTTTGCTGTCTGACCGTTGGGTATTTCGTTTGGCTGCAACTCGATAATCGCTGTGCAGCCCCGGTATTCATTGGTTTGGTGGCGAAGTTGCCAATTGTATTTGCGGCAGATATCCGCTGCAATCAACAGCCCCAAGCCATAGCCCTTGCTACTATTCGTACTGCTTTCTAGGCCGATGCCAGTGTCTTCAACCGTGATTGTTGTTGGGCTCACCCGAATGATGACATGCCCTTGTTCGGTATAAGCAAAAGCATTTTTGATCAGATTGCCCAGTAAAATCTTAAAGGCATTTTCAGGCATTTTTACTGTGATGGGCTGCGAAGCTTCAATATGCCAGCTAACGGCTTTTCCAGTCAGTAATGAGGTGTGTGCACCAGCAATTTCATTAAGTTCTTCACGATCAACCTGCCTGATAGAAACCTTATCAAGATCCTCTTCACGAGTGAGGGACAACAAGGTGGTCACGAAGTCGTTCATCTCGGTGCTCGCTTGTTGTAGGCGCTTTTGTTGCTTGGCGATAAATTTAGGGTCGTTTGATTGGCCAAGTAGCGAGATGGCTCCTTTCATCACCATAAGGGGAGTGCGAAGCTCGTGACTGGCATAGCGGTTAAATGACCGTTCTCGATCGAGTAGTTCTTGTATATGGGTAACGTAAAGATTAAAGCTATCAACCAGCTGCAGGACCTCGCGAGAAGTGATCCCTGAGGGCGTTGAGATAGGGGACAGGTCATTGGCTCGACGTGAGTCGATATCATTCGCTAGCTGGGTCAAGGGGTTAGTTAATCTATCAGATACCTTGAGAACAACAAGAAAACTGATGATTAGCAATAACAATGAAATCCCGAGTTGTTTGAGCTGATTATTAAAGATTTGCTCTTCACTGATTTCGTAAATGTCATCGAAAAAGAGCAAGTAGAGATCTTTTGGTTGGCCTCCGACCTCAACACTCGTGATCATGGCGAAGTATTCGGTTTCATTGGTGTTCGTTTTTATTTCAAACGCCTTATTTCTCGGAGACTGAGAAGAAATGTTGAGCTGGCTAGGGATCAAATCTATGTCAAGGTATGCGTGAGTGAATGGAGGAATGGCAAACTGAGTGATGTCATCCTGCTCTTGCAACACTTCATTAGCCACTGCTTTTGCGTGGAGAAGACGGTTGTTAGCATTAATATGTTCAAAGTCTTCTAAAGTAGCATCGAGGAGTGAGAAATGTAAGGAGATAATCGCAAAAGCGATAATAGAAAAATAAGTGACGGTTAGCTGTTTAGCACTTTTTACTTTGCTTAGATGTTGCTTCACAACGCTTCCTCATCCACTAATTGGTAGCCGACTTTGGGCACATTCTTAATATAGGCATGCTTGAAAGGCTTATCGATCTGGTGGCGCAACTGGTAAATATGGCTTCTAAGTACATTTCCTTCAGGTTCATTGTCCCCCCACAAGGCAGCAATCAATTCCTGTTTGCTGACTACCTTAGGCGCTTTCATCATCAAGAGCTTAAGGATAGTAAATAAGGTTGGGTTTAGAGAAAAGGTACAGTTTCCACGCTCAACAGTATGGGTACTTAAATCCAGCGTCATTTCGCCAAAACTTAGTGTGTTTAAAGCTGTTTCGCCCATTCGACGACGGGTAAGCGCTTTTATTCTGGCCTCTAGAATCTCTAGATCAAAGGGTTTGACCAAATAGTCGTCAGCGCCATTTGAGAATCCTTCGAGTGTGTCTTCACGGGTATCCCTGGCCGTTAACATAAGGATAGGAGTATCGATACCGCGATCACGTAACGCTTGGCAAACTTCAAAGCCATCCATTTTAGGTAGCATTACATCGAGAATAATAAGGTCGTAATGTTCGGTGCTACCAAGTTCTAAACCGTGCTGGCCATTGTTGGCATAGTCGAGTGTGTACCCTTTGATTTCAAAAAAATCGAAGATAACACCTGCAATTTCTTGGTGATCTTCAACCAGTAATAACTTCATGTAAGTACCTAAACCAAAATGATATTTTCGATGCTCAAGAAGGATAGGAGCAACAATTAACGTTACTTTATCATGACATAGCGAGGAGTGAAAAAAGTGTCAATGACCTTTTTCTCACACGTCTTTCAATAACCTATAGCGCATTACTTATGTTATGCCACTTGAGGTTAGCTATGTCTTCTATCACTGTTCTGTCGCAACACAGAGAGCGGCAGTCACATTTCAGACAGGAAACCCCTTATATATCAGTCATCATCCCGATGTATAACGAACAAGAGGTTTTAGCCGCTTGTCATAAAAGGGTATGCAATGTCCTTGATAAAATGGGAAAGCACTGCGAAATCATTTATATCGATGACGGTAGTTCAGATGAGAGTTGGAACATAGCAAGCCAACTTACTAGCGAACACCATAGTATTAAAACAATCCGACTTAGCCGAAATTTCGGAAAAGAAGCGACTATGAGTGCGGGGCTTAAAGCTGTTGCGGCAGAAGCTGCAGTGCTGATTGATGCTGATTTACAAGATCCTCCTGAGCTGATCCCTGATATGGTTGCCCAGTGGCAAGCAGGGTTTGATGTGGTGGATATGCAGCGCCGCCGACGCCTGGGTGAAGGATGGTTTAAGCGCTTTACCGCCGCTGCTTTTTATCAAGTCATGAACCGCCTCAGTGATATGCCTATCCCTGAAAACGTTGGCGACTTTAGGCTAATCAATCGGCGTGTCATTGATGAAATCAATAAGTTGCCTGAACGAACCCGCTTTATGAAAGGGTTATTTGCCTGGCCGGGATTTAAAAGGATAACGCTGCAGTTTGATCGTGATCCACGCCTTGCTGGGGAAACAAAATGGAATTATCGGAAGCTGATACATCTAGCTTTTGAAGGAATAACTTCATTCAGCACCCGTCCACTGCGTATTGCTACTGGGGCAGGGCTTGTGACCTCGTTTTCTGCCTTGCTTTTAGCTGCCGTTGTTTTTACTAAAACCTTAATCTGGGGAGACCCTGTAGCAGGGTATCCATCCATGATGATAGTTGTCTTGCTAGTTGGTGGTGTCCAACTCTTGTCAATAGGGTTGATGGGAGAGTATGTGGGCCGATTATTCATTGAAGCCAAGCAAAGGCCTTTATTTGTTGTGATGGAAGAGAACCACACAATACCAAATATTACTGCCGAGGAAGTACAGGCATGATCAAGCGACAATTATCAAACATATCCTTAACTCAATTCGCAATTTTGCTCACATTCGGAACTGTCATTGTCAGGTTAGCCACCTTAGGGTTCTATCCGTTAATGGATACGACTGAGGCACGTTACGGTGAGATGGCCAGAATTATGTTTGATTCTGGCAATTGGATAACCCCAATGTTTGACTATAACGTTCCGTTCTGGGGCAAACCGCCACTATTTACTTGGCTCAGTGCGGGTGGTTTCGAGTTGCTCGGCGTGAATGAGTTTGCGGCTAGAGTGCCTCACCTTATCTTAGGTATCGCCATATTGTTCATGACTTGGTTTTTTGCCGCAAAAATAAGAGATAACAAAGAAGCTTGGTTAGCCATCGCGATTTTGTCTACCACAACGGCTTTTATTGTGATTTCTGGGGCTGTAATGACAGACACTGCGTTGACGTTTGCTGTAACTTTGAGCATGGTCAGCTTTTGGATGGCTTGGGAATTTGGGCGCAGATTATGGGGATACTTGTTCTTCGTTGGTTTGGCGATAGGTATGCTCGCCAAAGGCCCTTTAACCATGGTGCTAGTAGGAATCAGCCTTGTCATCTGGCTAATGCAAGACCAAAGGTGGCGTCGCATTCCCTCGGTTTTACCATGGAAAGGTGGGATTGCCGTATTTCTTATTATTTCTCTGCCTTGGTATTTGTTGGCTGAATGGAAAACGCCAGGGTTCTTAAACTACTTTATTATCGGTGAACACATCAAACGCTTTGTCGTGAGTGGTTGGCAAGGAGATCTTTATGGCTCTGCTCATGATGAAGTGAGAGGAACAATTTGGCTGTATTGGTTCTTAGCTGCATTGCCATGGGCTCCGGTTTTAATGTACCAGGTCTCTCGTTTCTTCCGTGCCGGTGAGGAAGGTGTTCAAACTAGCAATGGCTATATGGGGTATTTATGGTGCTGGATGCTCTCACCGATGCTGTTATTTACCATGGCAGGTAATATTTTACCGAGTTATGTCATGCCGGGACTTCCTGCATTGGGCTTATTAGTGGCGGGCTACCAAAGCCAGCAAAAATTATCAGATAAAATCTTCAAGATTGGATTGATTACGCCTGTTTTGTTGGTGAACACTGCTTTTTTACTGGGTAATAACCTAACAGGCAAAGAGTCAGAAAAAGTCTTGTTATCTAAGTGGGAAAAGCAGGTCGAGAAAGAAAATAGTGAATTAATCTATATCCAAAAGAGGCCTTTTTCTGCGCAGTTTTATTCAGAAGGAAAAGCAAAGTTGAATCAAGCGCCATTATCGACACTGCTCACTAAGCCTAAAGAGGATGCGTTCTTTGTTATTGAAAAAGGTAAGATCCCTGCCGGGTTCCTATGGGATAAATCACGTTGTGAATTGCGAGCTGAATCGAATAAGCGCCAACTTGTGCACTGTAAAGCGGGATAATTTGAATGCCAAGCAACCAATTACTTGGGTTTTACTGAGATTATTTGCCTAGATCGCAGATTGTGACTTGGGTGTTTGGTTGTTTTTTAAACTGTGACATGTGCAGAAAAGCCAATTGATAAACTGTGGAATTATGGCTTCAGTGAAATAAAAAATGGAGTCTGATTATGTACCGTGATTTATTAGAAATCCCAGCGGAACATCAGTTTGTCCGTACTGATATGAAGTGGGATATAGGGAAAAAACAGGATATTGATACCTTTTGGTATGATGAGAAAAAGGCAACGGGTGAGGTGATTGCTAAGTATATTGTGAAGGTCACTAAGTATATCTATCCGCCAAAGAAATCTGACATCAGCTTTAAAAAGTATTCTGCGGATGCTTTATCATTGCTTGAATCAGGTGACTTATCTCATTAACAAGTCGACAGATAACATCAACCTAAAAAGTTAATGCCATTCGGATAAGCGTCATCGTTTATACCTGAACGGATACTTGGGTGGCACATAGAGGACTGAACGTGGAAACGTTCGGTCCTTTCTTTTATC
>NZ_JACSOF010000074.1:0-30655 GCF_014349205.1 Photobacterium sp. BZF1 | reverse complement strand
GCACCAAGCACCAAGCACCAAGCACCAAGCACCAAGCACCAAGCACCAAGCACCAAGCACCAAGCACCAAGCGCCTAACCTATTATTTTGTAACAAAAAGTGAGCCAGTCATGGTGACGAAATCGAGCTTTTGCCATGATGGTGCAAGTTTTAGTTTGTCATTTCCGTTGGTTGAACTGACGTGAAATGACCTATGCATTTTGCTGCTTCCCTACAACAATGAGCAGCTTTAGCTTGGTATAACGAAATAGGTTTCCCTTTGAATGTAAATAGCCGCTCAGTAGCGCTACCGCTGTCGCCTCCCAGTATGTTTACCCTTATGATGCTGACAGGGCTATCGGCGATGTCGATCAGTATCTTCCTGCCTTCGCTGCCGCAGATGGCGGAGTATTTCAATGTGGATTACAGCGTGATGCAGTTTGCGGTGTCTGGCTACATTGCCATGAATGCCGTGGTGCAGTTCTTCATCGGGCCTTTGTCGGACCGGTTTGGGCGGCGCACTATGATGCTGTGGTCATGTGTGGTGTTTTTGCTCGCGACCTTGGGCTGCCTGCTGACTTCGAATGCTTACCTATTTCTTTTCTACCGTACTGTTCAGGCTGTCATTGTTAGCGCCGGTGTAATCGCCCGCGCCGTTGTCCGTGATATTGCCGATGAGCACGAATCAGCCAGCATGATTGGTTATATCATGATGGGGATGTCGATGGTTCCCATGGTCGCTCCAACCATAGGTGGTTTTCTAGGTGAGTGGATGGGGTGGCAATCTAGTTTTGTCCTTATGCTGGTTGCGGGTCTGGCGATAACGGCCTTGGCTTTCTGGGATATGGGGGAGACTGCGCCGCAAAGCCATTCTTCTATGGCTGCACAACTCAAAAACTATCCAAGTATTTTGAAGGACTCCCGGTTTTGGGCCTATTGCCTGATCACCATGTTTGCCAACGGCAGCTTCTTTATATTCCTCTCCGGGGGACCGTTGGTTGGCTCTGTGGTCTTTGGTCTGTCTCCATCGGAATTCGGGCTTTATTTTGCCATTACGCCATTAGGGTACCTGGTCGGTAATTACCTATCTGGCCGTTTCTCAAAGCGGTTTGGGATGCAAAAAATGATTGCTGCCGGTATCGCTTTATCACTTACTGGCCTGATAGCGATTTTAGTGCTGAGCTTTGCCCATATGAGTACCGCAACTGTTTTCTTCGGCCTTATGGCTTTGGTTGGTTTGGGCAATGGTTTAATCCTTCCTAATGCTACGGTGGGCATGTTGATGGTCAAGCCAGAGTTGGTGGGTTCGGCCTCTGGCCTTGGTGCGGCAATTATGACCGGCGGCGGGGCAGTCTTGTCTGTCGGTGCAGGGTTTGCGGTCTATGAGGGGGCTGGCGTCATGCCAATAACCGGGCTAATGACAGCAACCTTTATCCTCGTTGTGGTGCTGTTTGGCTGGAGCCAGAAACTATCATCGGTAGCTAAATAACTAAACCCGCCATTAGGCGGGTTTTTATTATCGTGTCATTGTTGTTTGATTGCGATGTTAGTGCTTACTGCGTCACAGCTTCCTGTTTAACCTCAACACTTTTTCTTGCCTGCTTTTTTTCAAAGCGTGAGATCCACCACCATGCAATGGCAGAGAAGACCGCAGTCATAAACACATTGATGAAGAATGCCCGGACAAGGTTAACGCCAGTCGGGAAGGCCGATGCCGTCATGCTCACGACGAAGATAACGATAAGTACAGACACAATCGCCATACCGACATTGCGCGAACCCATGCGGAAGTCACGTGGGGTGTCATCGTATTTCAAACGGAACACGAAGTAGGCAGCCATGATGAAGATTGGCGGTAGCATTGCGGTACCCGCTGTCAGGTTGATGGCCTGGTTCATCATGTCCTGGACCGATTCAGAGCCGAAACCGTTAACGATAAGCATCACGAAAACGAAAGCGAACTGCCACCATGCGGCGCGGACTGGTACACCGTGTTCGTTAAGCTCGGTTGTCTTCTCACCGTAAACGCCTTTCGGGATCTCAGAGAAGTGGATTTTCACCGGAGCGGCTGTCCACATCATCATTGAGCCAAACATAGCAATGAACAGTACGATACCGACAAAGCGGCCAACCAGGGACTGGGAAATCTCGAAGTAGTTCGCCATACCGGTAAAGATTTCAACCATACCACCGGCGTAGGTCAAATCTTCACGGGCAACGAAGACGTTAACCAGCAGTGAGCCAACAGCATACATGGCACCAATTACCACACCTGCTGCGATGATCACTTTGATGAATGACTTATGGCCGCCTTTCACATCGTTGAGATATGCCGCAGCGGTTTCTGCACCGCCTGCAGCCTGGAAGATCCAACACATGATACCCAGCGTTGCCCAGTTGATTGTCGGGCTCATCGCTTCCATGGTGATTGGCTGGGCAGGGGTGTAGTCACCGCTCAATGCCATCAAGGCACCAAGGACATAGATGCCGAATAGGGCAAACACACCGTAAGCGACGATCTCGGAGATCTTACCCAGCCAAGAAGCGCCCTTGGTTGAGATATGGGTAGCTGCCGCAAACAAAACGATTGAGATAAGCGAGGTGACCATTGGCGAGAAGGTGTATTCGTAACCCAGCATAGCGTAGGACGCATAGGCGATAACGTTCGGTAGTAGCGAGACGAACCAGAACAGGTTAACGAACCAGTAAAGGAAAGAGCCAAGGTAAGCGGCTTTGGTACCCAATGGTTTTTTCAGCCAGTCATACATACCCGATTCGGAGTTCTTATTGGCCGATACAAATTCGGCAATAATGAACACGAAGGGGATAAAGTAGACCACGGTTGCCAGCAGGAAAATAGGTGCGGAGCTCAAGCCCAGCTCGATGTTGTTGTTAACGATGTTGCGCACGTTGAATACGGCCGCAAAGGTCATCGATAGCAACGCAAACTTGCCAATCGTGCCGCGTAGGGATTCAGACATTGTGTCCTCCGTTATTGTGTCTGTTAGGACCTGATGTTGTGTGGTTATACCTAAGTAACCTGGAGGTGCCCGAAGGTTACTTGGGTATAACAGCACAGTGCTGCTGTGTCTATTTGGTCGTTCTGGTACTGTTATCCGGGTTACGGTTATAGGCCGTGATTGCTAAGTGTTGTCTGGCTTTGTTGATGTGTTGGCAGAGAAAGTTGGATATTGGCTTCCTCTGCCAGGTTTATGGGTTACTGAGTTATCGATTACTCAGTCGCTAGGGTTGGCGCGGCTTCTTTGAGGCGCTCTTCCTCACCCAGTGATTTTTCGTATTGGCTGTACTTCCACCATGCAAAGCCCAGGAAGATCACGATGCCGCCCACGTTGTAGAAAATGATGGTCATTATGTCGGCGCCGGTTGGGAAGGTTGAGGCCAAGAACCCAACAGAGAAGATACCGATAAGGACAGATACCACGGCGATACCCAGCTTGCGTGAACCCATCTTGAAGTCGCGTTCCAGGTGGTCGAGTTTCAGGCGTAGGTTCAGGTAGGCCAACATGATGAACAGTGGTGGCAACATTGAAGCTGCAGCCGTCATGTTGATCACGGTATTCATAAGATCTTGTGCGGTGTCTGAACCCAGTGTTGGGATAATCATCAGCGGGAAGACAATGGCGTACTGGACCCATGCCGCGCGGGCCGGGACACCGTTTTCGTTCAGCTCAACGGTCTTCTTGCCGAAGATGCCTTCTGGGATTTCAGAGAAGAAGATTTTTACCGGAGTTGCTGTCCACATCAGTAGCGAACCAAACATCGCTGTGAAGGACACCAAGCCAACAAAACGGTTCATCAGAATTTCCGGTAGGCCGAAGTAACTCGCCATGCCTTCGAAGACCTGTACCGAGCCGCCGGTATATTTCAGTACATCGCTTGATACGAAGACGTTGATAAGGACGGAAGCCACTGAATATAGGGCACCGATGATAATACCCGCCACAATGATCACTTTGACGAAAGACTTGGAGCCGCCTTTGACATCGTTTACGTAAACCGCGACAGATTCAGCACCACCGGCAGCCATGAATATCCAGGTTGTAATACCGAGGAAAGCCCAGCTGAACTCAGGGATCATCGCCTCAACAGTGATAGGGTCTGCGGGTTGGACACCGCCGATTAATGCTGCGCCCGAAAGCAAGATGTAAGACATGGTCAGTAGCAGCATCAGGGAAGAGGTGACTGATGTGATAGGACCCAACATTTTCGCACCGTTGGTCGATACATAGGTGGCGAAAGCAAACAGGATCATACTCAACGCCGTGGTGGTAAATGGCGTCAGGATGTATTCGTAACCGAGGAAGGCGTACGACGCATAGGCGATAACCCTAGGTAGCAGCGACGTAAAGAAGAACAGGTTAACGAACCAGTAGGTATAAGCAGAGATGAACGCCCAGCGGCCGCCAAGAGAGCTTTTCACCCAGGCATAAACCCCAGCCTCTGAATCTTTGTTGAGCGAAACGAACTCAGCAATGATCAAACAGAACGGGATGAAGTAAAAGAGCGTGGCCAGGAAGAACATCGGCGCAGAGGCCAAGCCAATCTCAATGTTGTTGTTGATGACATTATTGAAGCTGAAAACTGCCGCAAATGTCAGGGAGAGCAAGCCAAATTTGCCTATCGTATTACGTTTTGTATCAGACATTTTTATCTCCGAAGAGTCACGTTATATCTAGGGTCTGGAGGGGCTGCCGGCCAATGCCGGGCCCTCCCGTTATTATTTTTTTTTTGGATGTCTTGTTTATTTATTTAGGAAGTAGCCGTCTTCGATGGTTACTTTCAGCACGACCTTGCGTACCCGGTTGTCACCGTGGAAGCGGTAGGCTTTGCTGTTGTCGAAGATGACCACCTGGCCTTCGTATAGCTCGCGGGTTTCGCCTTGTCCTTGCAGGTACTCGCGGTCTGTTTCGTCACGGTAGGCTTCCACCACGCCAAGCGCTGACTTTTCGGCGAACTCAACGGTTTCGCGGCCTTCCAGGTAGTAATGGACGTCGAAGTAACGGCGGTTGCCTTCGAAGGTGGCGGTGTTGCGGGCAACACCGTCTTCAATCATGTAAACCAGCGAATCGCCGATGGAGTGCATCACGCCATCTTTGATATTGGTGATGTTTTCAATCGCTTCTACGCAGCGGTTCCATTTACGGCCATCGCGGTACACCACTTTGAATTGCTCTAGGCTCTCTAGCACGATCATGATTGTCGCCTCGTTTACTGGTTGTTTTGGTTAGAGGTAGCGGTGAAGAAGCGGTTGCCGAAGTCATGGTTAGCCATGGCTTGCGCGCTGCAGTCACCCGCCTGTAATGGCATCAGGGTGAGGCCGTAACGGAACTCATCCATGTAGACCCGGTAAGAGTCGAGCACTTCACTTCCCCAAGAGTTGGAACCAAGGCCCATCAATTTGTGGTCAAGGTTCAGGGTGATGTAGCCACTCTTGGCCAGTTCGATAGTGTGCTGGGCCTGATGCAGGTTCTGGTTGGTGTAGAACCATGCACTGAAGTTGATTTCCTGCTGCGGTTTGACCAGTAGGCCAGCACCGTGACGGTTGGTCAGTGCCGCCCAGCGAACGTGCTGGCGGTTACCGTTGTTTTGCGGGAACGGGTAGTTCTCGAACATGTCTTCAACAGTGCTCTGGTAGATATCAATCAGGTTGGCCTGTTTGCTGTCCTGATAGTTTTCCTCTGGCCCGCGACCGTAGTATTTCACTTGATCGAAATCACCGTTGATCCCCAAGTCCAGGCCGATAACCGGAATGACATGCGGGTAATCGCCGTAGCGCTCGCCGCTCAATTCAATGTTGAGCTGGCCTTCTGCATTGATCTGGTAGCGGTATTCACAGCGCATACCGAAATCAAATACCGGTGGTGCAATGATGCTGGTGGTTGTGATTTCAACCGAGTTGCTGTTGCTAACTACGTCGATGGTGCGGAAGTGCTCCTGCATAATTTGTAGGTGGGCAGGCTCCCATAGCCCTTCGTGTTCTTGTTTGTGGTTGTCGATCATCGGCTTGAAGAAGTTCAGCTTAGGCTCTGACTTGATCAGTTCTTCGCCGTTGACCATCCATGAGGTCAGCTTGCCGTTGATTTTCGAGAAGGTCAGCGCAAAGTTATTACCGGTGATCACTGTGTTTAGGCGGTTTTCTTCCACCATCAAAGGTGTCGCATTGTGGTTTACAAAGCGCGCTTTGCTAGCCGTACTTTCTTTGAGTTGGTACTGGTAAACCGCAATTTCATGGTTGGCGGCGCTGTACAGTGTGCGGCTGTCTTTGCGCACGGTGAAGTTGATGAATGCTTCGCGCTGGTCCAGTTCAGGAATCACAATCGTGATTTCACGGCTTGAGTTGGCAGCAAGGTCTTCAACCTTGAACTGAACGGTGCGTAGGGTTTCACCTTCGGCACGGACATCTGCAGTGATGGTGTAGTCGTTTAGATCGGAGAACCAAAGTTTGTTCTCGATCAGGAACTTGCCAGCTTGCTCGTCGATTGCACGGATCTTCACCGGTGCGATCACTTGCTTGTATTCTTTCAGGCCAGGGCCCGGGGTTTGATCCGGGTAGATCAGGCCATCCATACAGAAGTTGTAGTTGTTCGGGTAATCGCCGTAGTCACCGCCGTACTTGTAGAATTCAGTGCCGTTTTCATCACGGGCCAGAATGCCGTGGTCACACCATTCCCAGACGTAATGCCCCTGGATATGGTCGTGCTGGTAGAACACGTTCTGGTATTCGGTCAGGCCGCCCGGGCCATTACCCATAGCATGGGCATACTCACAGATGATGCGTGGCTTTTGGTGTGGATGCTCACCGAAGAAGTTCATCAGTTGGGCACGGGAGTACATGGTGGAGATGACATCAACCACTTCCGCATCACGGTCTTCTTCATAGTGCACCAAACGGGTGTCATCAATCGCCTTGGTGGCGGCATACATTGAGCGGATATTGCAGCCGTAACCTGATTCGTTACCCAGAGACCACATGATGATCGAAGGGTGGTTTTTCTGGGCGTGAACATGGCGCACTGCACGGTCAACAAATACGGTTTCCCACTCGGCATCATCTGTGATGCGGGACAGATCGCCGACATTGGCAAAGCCGTGGGTTTCGACATCGGTCTCGGCCATGACGAATAGGCCGTAGATGTCACACAGCTCGTAGAAGCGAGGGTCGTTCGGGTAGTGTGCAGTGCGGACAGAGTTGATGTTGTGCTGCTTCATCAGGATCAGATCTTTTTCGATACGATCCATGCCGACGGCACGGCCTTTGAGGTGGTCATTATCGTGACGGTTGACACCATGCAGCATTACGTACTGGTTGTTGATATAGAACAGGCCGTCGCGCACTTTGATATCACGGAAACCGACCCGCTGCGGGATGATTTCAACGGTGTTGCCTTGCTTGTCTTTGAGCGTCAGGACAAGCTGGTAAAGGTAAGGGTTTTCCGCAGTCCAGTGGGTAGGGTTATCCAACTCGATGGCAAATTGTGTCTGGGCACAGTCATCGATAACCAGGTGAGAGCACGCGCCCTCGGCAATGATCTGGCCCTTGTCATATAGCGCGTATTCAAGGGCAAAACCTGACGCTTGAGACGCAGACAGGTTTTCGATTTCGACGGCACAAGATAGCGTGGCTTGCTGGTAGTTTTCAGCAAAATCAGTGCGGACCGTGAAGTCTTGGACATGCACTTGATCCTTACCGATAAGGTAAACATCGCGGAAGATCCCGGCAGTCCACCACATGTCCTGATCTTCAATGTAGGTGGAGTCGGCCCATTGCATGACACGGACAGAAAGTAGGTTGTCACCTTGCTGGACGTATTGGCTGATGTCGAATTCAGCGGTTAGGCGGCTGCCTTTACTAAAGCCGACATACTCGCCGTTAACATAGACTTCGAAGTAGGTCTCAACACCATCAAACTTGATGATGGTCTGTTTGTCCTGCCAGTTTGCACCTAGTGTGAAGGTACGCTGGTAGGCACCGGTCGGGTTGTCGGTTGGGACGAACGGAACATCGATAGGGAAAGGGAAACCCTCGTCGGTGTATTGCAGGTCGCCATGGCCTTCCATCTGCCACATGTTAGGGACAGTAATATGACCCCAATCAGCCATAGGTTGCGAGTAAAACTCTTCTGGTACCAACAGCGGGTGGTTGAAGTATTGGAATTGCCACTGGCCGCTGAGCAACATGAAGTTGCTGCTAAGCTCACGCTGGAAAGTTTGTGCGCTTGATAGGGAGTTGTAAGAGAAGAAGTATGCACGTGGTGCAAGACGGTTCTCATGTAGGTGAAGGAAGTTTTCCCAATTGTTCACGAAATGCCTCCGGTTCAATACCGATGTATTTTTCTGCCATGACCAGAACGTTGGTCAGGTAACTTGCAAATCAGTTTAGTAAAAGTTTTACTAAATAGAACCGGTAAAAACTGGATGCTTTAACTCGATCACGATTTTTACTATTGCTTTGCTCAATAGTGTGATGGTGATTAAGAAATTCAGTGGGGAAGGAATTAGCTCGGTTGAAGAAGTGAACGAGGGGGAAGTTTGCACGCTGGGTATTTATCTCAGATATTAAAAAAGCGCTTCATATCAGCGCTTTATAATACATTTGATTGTGACAATGAAGCTTAATTACGCTTGGTTGTGTCACGCAGCTTTAGCTGGCTTGGGACATAGACTTGCAGCGGTAGCGTCCTACCATCACGGATTTTCTCGACGAGCAAGTTAACCCCTTGAATCCCCATCATTTCTGAGTGAATTCGAACGGTAGACAACGACGGAAAGGTAAATTTGGCGGTTGGGATATCGTTGACACTGATTAGAGCGATATCATCTGGGATCTTGAGGCCGTGCTCGTGGATTGCTCGTAAAACACCAATGGCAATAGAGTCGGAAGCAACGAACAAGGCCGAAGGGTAATCGCCGGTCGCCAGCATCTCTTTTGCCAGATCATAGCCGGAAGAGCTGGTGAACTCGCCGCGATAGATATCTTTATTGGACACTACCCCTTTAAGCTGACCGTATTCTGCAAAGGCTTCTTCGCGAATATCAGCAACATCCGGTAAATCCTGGCCACCAATAAAGCCAATGCGTTGATAGCCTTGCTCAATGAAAAAGTCGGTGATCTCCTTGCTAACCCTTGCTAAGTCAATGTCGACAGAATCATAAGGTGAGTGGGTGTCACTGAAATCAACAAAGCAAATATTGTCGGAAAGGCTTTTTACTTTCTCAAGCACTTTTGAACTATTGCGGCCCACGAGGATAATGCCGCTAACCTTGCTGTTTTCATTGGCTATTTCACCGTTGTAACAGTTGGTTAGCTCTATGCCAAGCTTACTACACTGGGTCTCGATACCATAGCGGATAGAGAGGTAGTACGGGTCGTTGACTTCGGCTTCTTGTTTGTAGTTGTAGACAGCCATGAAGTGCTGCTGTTGCTTTTTACTGGTTGCTAGGGCTTTGGCGTTGCTGGTTTTGTATTCCAGCTTTTCAGCGATTTCGAGGATTCGGTGTTTGGTCTCTTCTTTGACGCTTAATGTCGGGTCATCGTTGAGAACCCGTGATACCGTCGCCAGAGATACGCCCGCTTCCGTCGCGATGTCTTTCAGTGTCGCCATTTACTTGTATCCATTGGCAAGGCTCACTCACCGTGAGCGGTCTATCAATTTTACTATTTTAAACATACTCCAAGGGGGAGTTCTACGTTTTACTAAAATCATTTCGAATAAACCTTAGAGCTATACGGGAATGTTGGTGTGTATACGTGCGTATCGTACATAAAAGAGACAAGAGCGCTTGCCATATCTATAACTTCTGGTAAGTTAAATATGTTTTAGTAAAATTTACTTGATAAGGAAATGCTCAATGGAAACTATCGCTTATTCAGATTTTGCCAAGCTGGAGATCCGTACTGGTAAAATCATTGAAGTCGCCCGTCATCAAAATGCCGATAAACTCTATATTGTCCAAATCGATGTCGGCGAAAAAACGCTTCAGACCGTGACTAGCTTGGTGCCTTATTACACCGAGGAAGAATTGATGGGTAAGCAGGTAGTGGTATTGTGCAATCTGGCAAAAGCCAAGATGCGTGGTGAAACCTCTGAGTGTATGCTGCTTTGCGCCGAAACCGATGATGAGTCTGAAAGTGTGTTGCTGACACCTGAGCGCGTGATGCCTGCTGGGGTGAAGATCGTTTAATCAATTTTGATAGGGGTTGCTCTGTTGTATGCGGACAAATGAACTCATTGCCAAGTGGTTGAATCAAGATGAAACCAGAGTTAAGGCGTTGCAATGCGCTCGCCAGCTAGACCTGCCTCAATGCTACTTGGCGGCGGGTTTTGTCCGCAATCTAGTCTGGGATCACCTCCACGGTTATAGTGAAGCAACCCCGCTCAATGATGTGGACGTGGTGTATTTTGACCCAGATGAAGACGACCCAAAGCAATATCTGGATTATGAGCGTCAACTTACACAAATGCTACCGGAGTGCAAATGGCAGGTACGCAACCAAGCCTTGATGCACCTTCGCAATGGTGACAGTCCTTATCGCGGTACGCTGGATGCGATGAGTTACTGGCCAGAGAAAGAAACCTCAGTGGGTGTCCGCCTTAACAGGCAAGGTGAGTATGACCTCATTGCTGCCTTTGGTTTTGACTCCTTGTTTGCGTTGCAACTCACGCCTAACCCTAAGCGGCCATGCTCATTGTTTGCCGAGCGGGTTAGTAGCAAGAACTGGCTAGAGCATTGGCCAAAACTGAGAGTGAAGCGGTAAGTTCAGCGAGGTTCAAGATTCAGACAAAAAAATCCCCTCAGCTGACGGGGCAGCGAGGGGCACCAAGTCTAGAAACTAGATACATAAAAAGGAAACATGTCTAATGAACGTGAACAGCACGAATAATACGTGCTGGTCAGAAAGTGTTCAATGATCCTTTTTGTAAAAGCTGTAGAGCTGAGGTTAAAAGCCTTATTTTACAGTTAGAACCACTTTACCGACGGCTTGTTTGGATTCCAAACGTTGGTGGCCTTTGGCGACTTCCCAGATGCTGTATTGGCTTTCATCAATTAGCGGCTTGATCTGCCCTTCATCGACGAGCTTGGCGATATGGGCCAGGATTTCCCCGTGGGCTTTGCGGTTGATGCCATAAACCAGTGGGATAGGCATCAGTACACTGTGAAAACTCAACCCTTTCAACGCCACTTGCAGCGGGTCACTGATTGGCAGGATAGTGGCTACTTTGCCGTTGTAACGTGCCGCTTCAAAGCTGTTTTTAATATGCTCTCCGGCAATGGTGTCGAAGATGGCATCGAAGCCTAGTCCATCCGTCAACTGGTTGGTGTAGTCCTCAACTGACTGTTGTTCTGCATTGATCACGTGATCGGCCCCCAGTGTTTGGGCTGTGGCGAGGTTTTTCTCCAGCGAAGTCGCGGCAACTATTGCACCTAGCACTTTAGCCAATTGGATAGCAATATGGCCTACTCCGCCGGTGGCACCGTGGATCAGCACATTGTCGCCGGGTTTGATGTGCATTTTGCTGACTAGGGCTTCCCAGGCGGTGATGGAAACCAATGGCAGTGCGGCAGCTTCACGCATGGAGAGTGACTTAGGCTTGAGTGCCATCAAATCAGCATCGACCAGCATGTATTCGGCCAGTGCGCCGTCTGTTCCGGCAATACCCCCTGCACAGCCGTAGACTTCATCCCCAACCTTGAAATGGTCAATGCCTTCACCTACCTCGACAATAACCCCGGCAACATCACCATGTAAGATCTCCGGTAGGTTGGCCGACCAAGGCGTTTCAGCAGAGCGAAGCATAGTATCCAGCGGGTTAACACTCGTTGCTTTTACCTCGACAACAAGGTGTCCAGTCTTGGCTTTGGGTTTATCACGCTCAATTTGTTGGAATACATTGGCGTCGCCCAGAGAATTAATTATCATCGCTTTCATCGTTTTACCCTCGTTTGTAGAAACAGGGCCAGTCTATTGGTTGCGATAAGTGCAATCCACATATCAAAAAGCAACTGTATTTTGTCTTTTAAGCAATAATTGCTTTGGTAGAATGGTGCCGTATAAAGGGGGGGAGTGATGATTAAGCGACTGCAATATTTCAATGCTGTGGTAGAAACCGGCAGCATTTCAGAGACCAGCCGGGTGTTCGATGTCCAGCCGTCATCGGTATCACGCCAGTTGGCAGCATTGGAAGAAGAGCTTGGGGTGAGGTTGATTAACCGTAATACCCGCACCGTTTCGCTCACAGAAGCGGGCCAGACTTTTTACAGCTACTCGCAGCATATTGTGGCAAGCCTTGATGAAGCGCGAAGGACGATTAATGATCTGCAGGATATCCCCAAGGGGAAACTGGTAATCAGTTCTACGGTTGGTTATGGCGAAGCGGTGATCCTGCCTTTGATTAATGGGTTCAGGCAGCGCTACCCCGAGGTTGAAATCAGCCTTGAGCTCAGTGAGCGGGTCAAGGATTTGATAGAAGATAATATTGATGTGGCGATAAGAAGTGGAGAACTGGCGGACTCTTCTTTAGTTGCCAGGAAGCTGCAAGATAACGAATTCATTCTTTGTGCCAGCCCTGAGTATTTGGAGGCAGTTTCTGGCCTTTCCACCCCGGCAGAATTGGTCGATCACCAATGTATTCGATATGGATATGCAGGCTGGCAGCACTGGTATTTGATGGGGGAGCCACTTGAGAAATTAGATATCGGCAATGGGTTGGAGGTTAATACCGTCAATGGACAAAAGCAGTTATTGCTCAGCCATTGCGGCATTGCACTGATTCCTTATTGGGCCGTCGCCAATGAGCTGGAAGACGGACGGTTGCAGCAGGTATTGCCAGACTATCATTTCAGTCCCCAAGCAACACCAACAGCAACCTATGCGATATATCTCAAGCGGGAAATGGTCTCGCCAAAGGTAAGGGTGTTTATCGATTACCTGATTGAGCAGATACACGGTGGCAAACAGAAGGTTTGAGCGCGGTGGGATTGGCTATAATCAGAGGGCATCATGAACACAATTGTTAAGGGTGATGATTCTATGGCTACAGATTTTGACTCCTTGCTACCGAACCTCAAAGAATTCTCAATACCGGATACGCCTTTCAAAGTCGTTGATCCTACAGCTTTGCCAGACGGGACTCGTCAGGCGTTTGATGAGTTCTTGACTGGCTCTACACTGCCCCAGGCTTTTTGTGCATACAGCCACGATTACTCCCAGTTCTGCAAAAAAGTCAGAAATGGCGAGATCAGTATTGGGTCATAAGTAAGAGTATCCCTCAAATGAAACAAAGGCCGCTTTTGCGGCCTTATTTATTTTGGTCTGTTGGCATAATAAATGCTGTATATAACAGTATATTTCTAACTTCTCTGTAAAGGAGAAAGGCAATGAAACTGTCTAGTGTTGATATGCCAGCCGTACACGAGCTGCAAGCCCTTGGCTATACCAAATCAGAGTGCATGAACATTATCGAGCGCGAAATCTACCGACTGACAACGGGAGACCGCTCTAAAATTGTTGAAATGTGTGAAAGCCAGTGCCTGAAAAAACAAGAGGCGGTCGATAAAATCCGCAGTATCAAACGTACGCGTTTCTTCCAGTATATCCAACGCTTTGTTTTTCTCTGAAGTTCATAAAGTTTTGTGCGATAGCTATCTTTCCTCCTATATTGATTCCCATTTTGCAAACTGCAGATACCCTGCCGAACTAAAATGGTTTGGGTATCTGTGACTATACTCTCATCACGTTTGATGCGTGATTGAAGAGGTATCCCATGACTTTCCTTATCAGTTGGCAGTTATACCAAGGGCGATTACATCCAGTTCTGGCCCATTTTGCCCAGATTAGTGAAGAGCAAGACAAGGCCGTGATGGGGCCTGATATAAAGTTAATTGGCCGCTGGCATGATCTGGTTAGCGGCACTGGCGTCTGTATTGTTGAGTCCGACAGTGCAGAGGCGGTTACAGCTTATGCATTGAAATGGAACAATGATATGGATATTACCGTTCAGCCTGTGGTGGATGATGCGATGGCCCGCGAGTTGGGAGAAAGGCTTACGCTATAAGGGCTAGATTACAGCGTAAGCCTGGGATAAAAAGCGCCTTCCTCATTCCGCTTCAGGAGAAGTGGTGACTAGGTGGGAAGAGGAAGGCTGAAGGATTGCTCGTAATGTTGTGCTTCCTGCCTGGTGTTCAGCTGGCTTTGATGTAGCATCAAAATAGATTGTATTATCTTGGTTCCCAACCCCATGCTGCCTTGCGGAGCCTGAGGATCAATATCATTTTCTAGTGATATACCCAGCCCGATTGGCGCGGCGCTAATAGTTAACTGCACCGTACTTGAAAAGGGGGCGTGTCTGATGGCGTTATCAAAAAGGTTGGTAAACAGCCGTTGCAATAACTGCCGATCGCCGAACACCGCATCCTGCTTTGGCAGTTTGATTGCCAGTTCAACACGTTTTCTGCTTGCCTCTGGTTGCATGGTATCTATCACATCTTGAAGAATATGACCGAGCTTCAAGGCTTCAAATTTCGGCTCTGTCATCACCGATTGCTGGCGGGCGATATCAATCTGCTGCGACAACAGCTCCGATAGCTTCTGGGCATTGCGCTGAGCAGTGTTGATTAGCGGATCGGGCTGGTCGTTTTGGATTTGCCAGGTTTCCAAATAACCCAGCACACTGGCGAGTGGTGTTTTGAGATCATGGCTCAGCTGGACCAGCAATTCTCGCCGTTTTTGCTCTTGGTGTTCGAGTTGTAGGAACTGTTGGGATATGGTTCTAGCCATCAGGTACATCTGTTTGGCGATAGGTTTTAGTTCCGCCACATTGAGCATGGCCTCGGGTTTCAGGCGGTAGCCGTTTTCAGCCTGTTTGTTTAGATCTTGGGTGACTTGCCTGATAGGGTTTAGCAAGGTCGACTTGGTTAGCTGGTAGACACTCAGGCTAAAGCCGAGTACAAGCACCAGTGCTGCAGCAGCGACCCAGGCTACGGGTGAGTGAAGCAATGCATCGAAATCACTAAATTGCGCCGCCAAGGCACGTTGTTCGCTGCCAATGACCACATAGAGATAACCGAGCGTTGTATCACCTTCCATAATCGGTGCAACCGAGAAGACCTTCTGGTGCGAGGTATTACGCGGGTTATCGCCCAGAATAGGGAAAGGTTTGCCGGAGAGGAAAGCGTTAATCGGAGCGAGGCTGACCTGTTGGGTGAGCACTTTACCTTCAGGGGCCGCATGGCTTTTGATATTGCCGTCGTTATCGAGAAAGTAAATTTCAAAATCAGGACCAAGCAGCATCAAGGTGTGGAAAATAGACTTGAGCGCCTTGGGGTTGTAGTCGCTGCCTTCCATCAAGGGGCTGTCGTCTCGCATGTGCGCGGCAAGTTCACGGTGCAGGTTCTGTTGGGTGCGCTGCTCGACATAAGCCTGCTGGTAGTTGAACAAGCTGCCAATGATCAGGATAGACAGGATGAACCAACAACCGGTGAGCAGTACGAGTCTGATTTTGTAATTCATTGCTTCTCCTAACCCCTTGTATCTATGCTCTTGTTCCTGACATTTGGCCGTTGGCTTATCGATTTCTAGGCTTCGAACTTATAGCCAACCCCCCAGACTGTGTGGATGTATTGCTGTTCATCGTTGTTGGCATTGAGTTTGGTTCTAAGGCGGTTGATGGTGCTACAGACAGTATGGTGGTAGCCGGAAAACTGGGTCTGCCACACAGCATCGAGTAACTCATCCTTGCTATATACCCGGCCAGGTCGCTTGGCCAAAAAATGCAGCAAGGTAAATTCGGTGGCCGTAAGCGAGATAGAGCTATGCTTGAATTCAACCTGATGGGTAACAGGGTTGATGATCAAATCACCAAAGCGCAGAACACTTTCCATGCTGTCGTCCGAGTTGTTTGCAACAAGGTCAGGATCATTCACAGCCTCGTCTTTACTAAAGTGCTGGCGGCGAAGCATAGCCCTGACCCTGGCTTGGAATTCCAGAACGCTAAAGGGCTTGGTCAGGTAGTCATCGGCCCCCGACTCCAAGCCTTCGACTTTATCTTTTTCTGCATCTTTGGCTGTGAGCACAAGTACTGGCAACCATGGCTGATTGCCTATCTGGTGCTGGCGGATCCCTTGGCACAAGCTCAAGCCATCGCCGTCTTCCAACCCTCGGTCGAGGACGAGAAGGTCGAATGGCTGTTCGGCCAATGCTTTTTGGGCTTGCGCCAAGCTGGTGACCCGAACAACATCATGCCCTTGGAAGGACAGGTGCATATTGATCAGATCAGCAAGATCATTGTCGTCTTCGACGATGAGGATCATAGCGGCAGGTACCTGTTTTTCGGCTAAGTTCATTGTCATGTCCAAACATCTGAAGGAGCGTACTCCCTCAGATGACCGGACATAACCAGATAACTTTCACTCAAAAATGAGAATGGGCGGGTTATCTATGTTACTCGGTGCGGGTGATGATCAATTGGGCTGCCGGATTCAGGAAACGATGGGTGGCATTAAGTACCGACGTGTCCAAACCATCATCTTTGCTGATCACGCCGGCGTGGAAAGAGACTCGGTCGTTATCATCACGTTCGCTGTTGAAGCCTTCACCGCCAGCAGCGGGGCCCGGAATAGTCTCTGCAGCTTCATCATTGGCTTCGGTACCTGAATCCCATACCGGCATCGCGATGCGAACACTCTCACCCACAGCCAAAGAAGCTAGGTCTGTTGCCGTTTCGGCCACAAAGCCATCATTGGTATTAACCAGCATGCTGGCCACTGAGAGGTAAGGGGATACAGAGGTATCCATTGTTACCGTAACGCTGTCATTCCCCGCAGGTAGGATCACGCCACTTCCTTCGACCTGTAGCGATATACCATCAGCCTGCTCGCTAAGTAGTGCACTGTTGTCACCGCTCTCTGCCAACATTTCCAGAGCTTCTGATGCCGGTTGACCGATAGTGAACAGTTGATAGTCGCTGTTGTGGCCGATCACGGCCAATGGCGACAGCGGCTGGTTGGCTGAGGTGTTTTTGACCTCGACATTAAAGGTTGCGAGTGTTTCTTCTGGCGGAGCCGGGTCATTATTGTCCGAGTCGGTTGGGCAACCGGCCAAGAGACCTACAGAGGCCGCAAGCAAGAGTAAACGATAGTTTTTCATGCTGCCTCCTTACTTCACGGTAACGGTAACGACAGCAACCGGGTTGAGCCAGCGGTAGGCTGTGCTGCTGATATCACTGAGGCCGCCTTCAGGATCGGTATCCCCGAGGTTGCCTGGGTGAATATGGACGGTGTCGTTGGTGACCGCTGTTTCTACCCCTGTACCGCCAGTGCCGAAGTTAATGAACGGTGGATTCGGCATACTGCCAGCTAGCTCATCGTTGGCTTCGGTACCGGCATCATAACCATTGAGCCGGACGGTATAGGTACCTGGAGTGGATGGGATAGGCCAGCTATCCAAACCGACAAAGCCGTCATTGGTTGGCAGCAACATGGCGGTGATCGTCAGACTGTCGGCATCGCCGGTATCCATGCTGGCTGTGGCTGAATCTCCAGGGTTAAGAATACCGCTCGCAGGATCGGCAACCACCACAGCGCCTGCATTACTGGCAAGGGATGATAATGGACCGATATCCCCACCTTCAGCCATCAGTTCAATTTCAGAACCGGCAGCTTCGCCGCTGCGGAAAAGGTAGATGTCACTGCTGTGTGCTGCGACCAATAAAGGGGTGAAGTAAATGTTTTTGGTCGCATTGGTAATAGTGACGTCGATTTCTGCTGCTTGGGCTTGGCCCGCGCCCATAAATACCGCTGCGAGAGAGAGGGCAGTAAGTGTTTTGTTCATTGTTCTTTCCCTGTGTTGGTGAGTTACCTTCACTATGGCGGGCAAATCTTGCAGGACTCTCCAAAAATTCTCACAAATTTCTCACAATAAGAACCGGCCCTCGGAAGAGCGGGCCCTAGGACCTAGGCAGAGCAAAAAGCAAAAACACTGCTTGACGCTTAATAGCCTTTCAACACCCAGCACCCAGGACCCGCCTTTCCGCTTGATGATTAATCCGCTCTCCCTTAGATTACGTATTGAGGTAAAAAGATTTATTGGAGATTGCCATGAACCGGGTACACCCTAAATCACTGTATGGTAGCAAGTGGACCAAGGTGGAAGTTGAAGGGCGTGAGAAGCATTTTATGGTGATTGACGTCGAGTACGATGACAACCAAAAGGTGGTTTACTGCCTTATCCAGGCGGTGATCAACCATCGCATGTATGAGCTAGACTGGCGTGAACTAAAGGACAGTAACCGCTGGAAGATGGGTTGGAAATAACACCCATCATATAGGTATCAGTTGTTTTTATCGTTAGCATTAATAAGCTGAATTGTCGCTAGGCGTTATCGGCGCTATAACCCGCATCCTTTTCTAATAATGTGAAAACGTGATGCATAAGTTAATTGATGCGCTGGCGACCCGAGGCTATTTCGTCTGGGATGATTTCCTCTCTCAAGAACAAGTGAATGACCTGAAATCTTGCTTACCGGTAACATGGACCAAGGCCAGAATTGGCCGCAATGATGAAGTGGCCCGTGAGTCATCTATTCGTAGTGACAAAATCCATTGGCTGGCCGCCGAACAAGGTATCGCGGTACAAGATTTTCTTGAGCGGATGGAAGTGATCCGCCGAGAAGTTAACCAGCATTTCTATCTCGGTCTGTTTGAGTATGAGGCCCATTTTGCCAAGTACGTAAAAGGGGACTTTTACCAAAAGCATCTCGATTGTTTCCGCGGAAATGAAAACCGCCGTCTAACCACGGTCTTATATATGAATGACACTTGGGAGCAGCAAGATGGCGGTGAGCTGGTGGTTTACGATTTGCAAGACAAGGAATTGATGAGGCTAGCACCTAAGTCAGGCCGTTTGTTCGTATTCTTATCTGAGCAATTTCCCCATGAAGTACTGCCAACCAATATGGAACGCTTCAGTATTGCCGGTTGGTTCCGAACCAATGGCGTAAAAAACAACCTGCTGGACATTGCCCAATAGTCGCAACCAATCACTTTGATTACAGTGCGCTGCTTTCAACTGTTTGATATATTGTAATTTTTTGTAATTTTGCTAATTGTGTTCATACTTTTTTGATATTTTACTCATTGTACTATCCGGCTTCTTTGAGCTGGATTTGAAAATACTAATGTCTGAGGGTGAATGATGGGTCAATTATCTATTGGAAGGGACACAATCTCAGATATCGATGCCGTTGAGTATCAGTGGATCGCATCGTTAAGCCATGACGGTGTTGAAGTGGAGTCTATTCTTGCGCTAATTCAGCGCTGCCTTGGTGGGGATGCAACGACCGCCGAATACTTGAGAAGAATTGCATTAAAACTGTGTCAGCCTGCTGAGCTGCTTCAGTATCTAGAAAGTTGATCTTCTAATCATGATTTGTAGCCATACTCTGAACAATCAGGGTATGGCTATTTATTTCATATCAAATTCAGTCCAAATGCCGTTTTTACTTTATCGAGTGTCTGTTGCGATTCTTCCCTCGCTTGCTCAGTCCCCTTCTTTAATACTTCAATCAAATATCCTTTATCCGCAATGAGTGCCTGACGGCGGGCACGTATCGGTGCAATTAACGTTTGCAGGCAGTCGGTAAGGATTTGTTTGGTTTTACCATCGCCCAAACCGCCACGTTGATAATGCTCTTTTAATTGAGCGACATATTCTGCATCTGGGTGGAAAGCATCTAGATAAGTGAACACGACATTGCCCTCGACCTGCCCCGGTTGGTCGATAGTGAGATGGTTCGGGTCGGTATACATGGCTTTGACTGCTTGGCTGATGGCTTTGTCTGATGCATCCAATGTGATCACATTGCCCAAGGATTTAGACATCTTGCTTTTGCCATCGGGACTTGGCAGCCGGCTGATATTGCTCAGTAAAGGCTGGCATTCCCGCAGTATCTGGCTATTGGCCAGTGAGTTGATCTTCCTGACGATTTCGTTGGTCTGCTCGAGCATAGGTAATTGGTCATCACCCACAGGAACGAGTTGGGCTTGGAATGCAGTGATATCTGCCGCTTGGCTGATTGGGTAGGAGAGGAAACCTGCGGGAATCGAGCGGCCAAAGTTCTTGCCTTGTATTTCGCTTTTTACCGTTGGGTTGCGTTC
This sequence comes from Photobacterium sp. BZF1, assembly GCF_014349205.1. Taxonomy (NCBI): domain Bacteria; kingdom Pseudomonadati; phylum Pseudomonadota; class Gammaproteobacteria; order Vibrionales; family Vibrionaceae; genus Photobacterium; species Photobacterium sp. BZF1. The sequence goes on along the minus strand of NZ_JACSOF010000074.1, from coordinate 10,504 downwards.
GAGGCGGGCAATGGATACCAAGTTACTGTAGTACATGGTTAGTTCGGCGAGGGCTGGAATACCAGATTGTAAGCAGATAGTGGTTTTGGCGGGATCTATACCGACAGCGAGGTAGTCTGCGACAACATTGAGGATATTATCGGCGACCTTGCTTGGGTTGTTACCGTTGTCGGTAAGGCCCTGCATGTCGGCGACCAAAATGGTTTGCTGGTTATTATGTTGCAGCTCAACCCGTTGTTTTAAAGAGCCAATATAGTGGCCAAGATGGAGCTGTCCTGTGGCGCGATCGCCAGTCAGGATCTTTTGTTCTGTGATGGCTTTGCTACCACTCGTAGCCGTTGTTGCCGTTGCTAGGTCGTTTGGGGTATTTGGCACTGTGTGTCTCCGGTATATCGCGAGTTGATAATAAACGCCGGGGACAAGGGAGAAGAAGTTGTTCATGGCCTGCCAACCGGCGGCTTTGAACAAATATGATTATTCCGCACCGCTCTTAGGAAAGAGAGTGCCACCAAGAAAGGTTGATAGAAGGCTTGGAGATAATCATTTGCATGCCATTAACCTATCACTGTTTTTTGAAACCGGTCAATAGCGCTTTTGCAATTGGCTGGGACATCGTCCGTTAACTGGCTGGATGAACCGGTGGTTGAATCTGCTGCAACCACCGGTTATGTATAGGCAACACTTCGAGGCTATTTATCCTGATTGGCCTGTTCAATCAGCCTGGTCCGTTCGTTGGTCCCTCGGTTGCGGATTTCATGCATCACGAATATCAGTGCATCTCGCGTCCATGGCTGCCCTGATTCCTTATCATAGTCATGAGGTAATTCAATACCTTCCGGCGCGTAAGCTTCGATACCTGCATCTTTGGTAGTGTTGATGGTACGCAGGCTGTGTTCATAGAAGCCGACCACAACGGCTTTACCGAGTTTGTCTGCCCCACCTGCCAGTTTTAATATTTCTTCGGCAACGCCAATGGTACTCAAGTAAATGATGGTGCCATCAGATCCGATTGTTGGATATATCGCGGTGAGATCTTTGGCATCAATTCGATCGCCAATCTCCTGGGCAATCTCCCATTGGGCGTAGACTGGCTTGCCTGTTTTTTCATAGATTTCCACCACGGTATCAGCCAAGGCTGTGTTCATCGGTCCTGGTGATTGATTGCCGTTCTCGGCAATTCGGTTACCGAAGGCATAGGCAATAATGCTATCGGCTTGATCGAGTGGAAGTGGTTCACCCTGCCAGGTAAGCAAGTTGTTCATGATGAACTCAGCAGTATGCGCTGCCACTTTTTCATCTTTTAATTGTTCGATTAACTTGGCTTCCATCGCGGCCTGTAAATCAGCATCAGAGAGTTCTGAAGAAATAACTGAAGGGGAGGCTAGAGTAATGGCTGAAATAATGAGTACAGCCGATTTGGCGAACAGATTCATATTAATTCCTTCCATTTTGTAGGGGATAGACTCCATGTTAAAGGCTAGCAGGAATTGAAAAAAAGGATTGAATATTAGCGGCTGGTGTCTAGTTATCTAGGGCGAGGGATAAATAACCTTTAGAAGTAAAACTGTGCGACAGATCTGAGAATTGATATTCTGCTGTAAGCATTTATTTTCTTTCACTTGTGTTAACTATACTCAAATGTGCAGGTTTTAAGTGTCTGAAATTAATAGCCAATATATAGGCTTGTTTCGATATTTTGACCAAGGTTACTTTGGAAGGAGGTTAAAATGCGATTAGCAATGGCAGTAGGGTTAGCATTGGCATCATCAATAGCTATGGCTGAAAGTGGGAATGATGATGTCGGGCAAGCTCAAGTTGAGCCGCAACAGCCTCTTTTTCTCTCAGATAACGCCCTAGAGCAGCCAATCCATTCATCAAAGTACTCGAAATCGCCCTATACCAATACGACCTGGGAGCAAGTACCGCGCCAGGTCTCTGTTTATGACTCACCCTATAACGTTGCCTTGTTCTCAGGTGAAAATGGTGAAGATATCGATCGTCTCTGGTCGCAGACTAAGTCAATCTTTTGGTATGGCGTCGGTGTCGCGGGGTTTATTGCCTTATTGCCGGAAGATATTTCTAACTGGGATACCAGTGATGATCGCCTGTTGGAAAAGTGGTGGGATAACGTCAGGGAAGGGCCTGTCTGGGATAGGGATGTATGGTACATCAACTATATTGGTCATCCTTATTTTGGCGGGGTGTATTATCAAATCGCGAGGAAATCTGGGTACCGGCAGTGGGATGCATTTGTCTATTCCTTCATGATGTCGACTTTCTATTGGGAGTATGGCGTAGAGGCGTTTGCCGAGGTTCCTGCTGTGCAGGACTTGGTCGTTACTCCAGTACTTGGCTGGGTATATGGTGAATGGGCCTTCCATAAAGAGCGTGAAATCATCCAAGGTGGGGGAAAGGTATGGGATTCCGAGTGGATGGGTAACACGGCGCTGTTCCTGCTTGATCCGGTAGATACTCTTGGCCGAGGAGTAAACCATTTGATGGGGCGTGATGTGGTGAAGGCCGGTACAGGATATATCGGCTTTCAAGATGTTGCTCTCCCTAATGGCCAGACCGATAGCCAGTTCAACGTTAATATGAACTTCCAATTCGGTGAGGGTGATACTAGTCCTGCGATGCGTCGTAGTTATACCCGGGTTCGCAATGTAACCACACATGACCCGGTCGATTACGGTATTGTTGGTATATCGGTTGGTGGCCGTTATCTGGATTTGGATGATGAGTGGGGGATCGAAAATAGTTGGGCACCGATGATTACCTTGGGTGTGTATTACACGCCATCTTTGTCATCGCGCCTGCAATATACCCGTATCGATACCGATAGCAAGACAACGGGTGAAAGCATCACCTATGAAAATTACAGCTTCGATTTCCAATATTATTTCCTTGCTGATGACGATTTACGGCCTTATATCAATGCAGGGATCGGTGAAACCTTGCTGGAAAAAGACAGAGACACCACCACATTCCAAGTAAATGGTGGGCTAGGATTGCATTATAAACTAAACAGTAATTGGGCGCTGCAGGCCGATTGGGTGCATTTCTACAGTGGAAAACTCTCAACTAACGATGACTTATTTTCAGGCCAATTGGTCTACCGTTTTGGCCGTGGTGAAAGCTGGTGATTAAATATTAGTGCGTAATACTACGCACTTTTTTTCTTTATTTATGCCGAGTTGACCTAGTTCCCAAACTGGTATATTTCTGCTATCAAATTATACGCGCGCGATATTAATCACGGTTTTTATATCTCCAGACCAGATACTAATTTCGAATAACAATAAATCATTGAAATTAGATAATGGTGCGATCATGAAAAATGGAATTATCAGTTTACTTTCCCTTTCTGTCTTAGTTGGTATCAGTGGCTGTAATAGCGACTCTGACACCATTGATTATGGTAAGAAGGCGTCCAGTTATCTCGTAGAAATTGCCGATGAAGTTGAGGGTATCGGTGCACGTGAAGCCAGTACGCCTGAAGAAGCCGCCATGGGTAATTGGCTTTACGATACTTTAACTGGCTTCGGCTACGACGTTGAGGTCCAGCCTTTTACCTACCAAAAAGGCGATAAGTTACTGTCTTCTAATAACTATATTGTAGAAAAGAAGGGGGCGAGCGAGAAAACCATTGTTCTTGCTGCGCATTATGATTCAACAGGATCTGATCATGGCTCGTTGGGGGCGACTGACAACGGTGCCGGTGTTGCGGCCGCCGTCGCGATTGCCGAAAGCTTGATGCAAGAATCGCTACCCTATACCGTTCGTATTCTGTTCCCTGGGGCTGAAGAAAATGGCCTGAACGGCTCGCTGCATTATGTGCGTCAGGCGCTAGCCCATAATCAATTAGATAACGTCATCGCCATGATTAACTCCGATACTGTCGGTGGTGGTGATTATGTGTATGTCCATGCAGCGCACTCAGATTATGCCGAATATCAATCTACTTGTGAGAAACTGGGGTTGACCGAGTCGGATTACAACTCCCAACCCCATGTCCGGGATGCCATGTTACAGGCATCAATTGATGTTAAAGGCGAGGATGGCAAATACACAGTTCACCCTGGGTTTCCTGGTTATCCTGAAGGGGAAACGGGCTCATGGTCAGATCACGCTGGCTTTGCCTGCGCCGGTATTCCTATCGCTTATGTCGAGGCGACCAACTTCAATATTAATGGTGAATATGGTTTTGACGGTTACTCCCAGACAACAAACCCTAATGCGTGGGACTGCTATGATGCTGAGAATAAAACAGCGTGTGACCGCGATACTGAGTCGAAATGGGGCAAAATCTGGCATACCGAATTTGATCGTTTAGATAAGCTAGAAGAGCTATTCCCAGGCCGAGTGGATCAACAATTAAGCAACAATGTGAATATTGTTTTGAGGTTGCTGACTACGGGGACTTATATCGATGAAAAATAGATAAGTAACGATTAAAAAAGCTTGTTTTACCTAACAGGCGTTAATGGGTATAAATCACTTGTTCTTCCAAAGACATATCTATACCCAACCATGCTAGGTAAATTGGGTATATCGTATCTTTTTAGCACTTTTGGCCATCACACCTTCTGATGGCCTTTTTTTATGATGCTCTCTTTTGGGGGCTCGATTGGCTTTTGGCTGGGCTTCACAGTTTGTGCAATTATTCTCAGCAGGGGTGTCTGGAGTGTCGTATATTCGCTTCTGTTTTACCGACTAGCATACAGAGGAATCATGGCTAAACCAATTGCCCAGAATGAGAACCCGCAAGATAGTTCTGATGCCGATGCTATTGGGCCGCTAAGCCTCTTTTCTTCCTATGAGTCTATTCATATAGAACTTCGTAAACCGCACCATATGCCTTGCTATCACTGGCATGGCCAGATTGAAGTGAACATCCCATTTGGTGATGATGTTGACTATGTTATCAATGACCATCCGTTTACCATCAATAATGGTCATATAGGGATTTTCTGGGCCACTACACCGCACCAGCTAATCGAGCCAGGGAAGTCGAGTAACATGGGGATATTGAATATTCCGATTCATTACTTTTTGGCCTGGCCGCTAGATGAAAGCCTGCTCAATCAAATTACCCATGGCACGGTCGTTCAGTCTGCATTGCCAAACTTGGTGACCGAGCAGCAGATTGCGTTTTGGATGGAAGAAAGCAAAAGCAAAGATATAGGTTTTCGCCAACTAGCCGCCGATGAAATGTCTCTGATGCTAAAAAGGGTGTGCTTAACGGGATGGGAGAAGCTAACTCACACCATGGAAAGCAAAGGCAGCATGAAAGGCTTATCCAAGCACTCTCAGTTTCATGTCCAGAAGATTTTGGAGTATATCGCTTGCAACCATGATGCGCCGCTTACGGTGAAAAATATCGCAGAGCATGTTGGCTTGCATACCAACTATGCGATGAATTTGTTCCAGAGTGTAATGAAGATGACTATCAAGGAATACGTTACTTCTATGCGTATAAACCACGCCCGTGCATTATTGGCTGATACCAACCGGACTATTCTTGATATCGCATTGACGGTTGGTTTCAATTCAAACAGCCGTTTTTATGAAACCTTCCAACGCTACATGAAAATGACGCCCACGGAGTTTCGTAAGCTCAGCCGCAAGAGTAACAAGCTGGCTCTGTATGACAGTAATTTGGATTTCCAAGGTATTCCGAAGTGATGAAGGAGCGCTATCTTTTCGTTAAGGTTTATATATAACTAAGCAGTGATCCAAGTTACACTTTCACTTCCATCTAGTTTCAATGAAAACATCGACAACATGAATTCCAGCCATAAACCTCAGATCATTGATCTTATTCTTGACGATTTACAGCAAGCCTATCAAGGGGCGATGCATGCCGCTGATCAGGCACATAGTGCGGCAACCGATGATCAGAGTGTGGCGGAGACCCAATATGATACTTTGGCTATCGAGGCGGCATATTTAGCCCATGGACAATCACAGCGTGTTGCCGAGTGCCTGGCAGATATCAATGCTTACGATCAACTCAAAGCAACACTCCCAAAGTCATTAGATGAAATCGTGCTGGGGTGCCTAGTCCACCTTCTTGATGAAGACGATATGGAAAAGTGGATATTCTTCGGCCCTGCTGCGGGAGGCATCAAGCTGAAGCTAGGTAATCAAGAGGTGGTTGTGGTTACACCTTCTTCGCCAATAGGTGAAGCCTTGCTGGGCTTAACGCTTGGGGAAGAAGCCGAAGTACATATTGGCGGTAAGGTGGTTTTCTATGAAGTGGAGGCTATCTATTGATAGTAGGCACTGACTATCTGTGAGTTGAAAAATAAAGGGGGGAAGCATGCTTCCCCCCCTTTTTTGTGCCAGTTGTTTAAGCCTGCGGTTCTTTATCCGCATCAGTCATACTGAACATTGAGCGATTTGGGTTATCCATCATCTCGTCATACAGCGCTACGGTTTCCTTGAACTGCCCTTTTTCTTTGCTTGGCACCGATGAAGCCATAGGGATATTGGCTGTCATTGGGTTCACAGGGCGGTTACGAATATGGAATTCATAATGGATGTGTGGCCCGGTTACCCGTCCAGTCGCTCCAGCAAGGGCAATACGTTGACCCCGTGATACTTTCTGGCCCTTGCGAACAAGGATCCGGCTGTTATGTAGGTAGCGAGTTTTGTAGTTAGTACCGTGCTGGATAACGACATATTTACCCGCATATGGGTGGTTAACCACCTGGGTTACGACACCGTCACCAGTTGATATGACAGGGGTTCCAGTTGGGGTGGCAAAGTCTACCCCGTTATGTGGTGAAACACGGCCCGTGACTGGGTGAAGTCGGCGAGGGTTGAAATTGGAGCTAATGCGGTAAGTGCGGTTACGCTCGTAAGGGTAGCGCAAGAATGCACGTTGCAGGCTCTCGCCTTTGGAATCATAGAAGTTACCATCGCTGTGTAGGTAAGCGGTGGTTGCCCTGCCTCTGCTATGAATACGGATCGCACGTAGTTCATGCTGGCCTGTCATTTCGCCATCAACTGACTGGCGGGAAACAACGACTTCGAAGTTGTCGCCAGCGCGCAGATCGCGAGAGAAATTCAGTTTTTCACGTAGCAGGTTAGTAATTTCATAGATTTCGGTAGAGTTCAGTCCTGCTTTTTGTGCCGAAACAGAGAAACTGCCGTGGATCTCTCCACTGGCTACTACGTCATCCCAGTTGCCAGGAATGGCGATTTCCTCAACTTCAAAGCTGTTGTCATCCAGTCGCTGATAGGCGACTTTTTGTGCAAGGCTAAATGTCAGTTCCAGGCGGTTGAGCTTACGCTCGGCAGTATTGACCCAAAAGCGCAAGGTATTGCCCGGTTGCAGCGTATCAATCTTCAAATGGTTGAGATCGGCTTCCTGAAGCTCTTGAATCGACTGTAGAGGAATATTTAGTCGGGAGAAAATCTGGCTAAGCGTATCACCTTTCTGGATGGTGTAGGCGTAGCGAGGCGGCTCATAAACAGGTTGTTCGGCTTGATCGCTTGGCGACCAAGGGGTTGAGTTAATCGCAAGGTTCAGTGGAACCGTGCGCTGATTAGTGCTGGTCTGTGTCAGGAGCGCTGCAATCGTCAGTAGCGAGAAGCCAGCGATCCCCAGTAATTTGGTCGACATCCACTTTCGAGAAAGCGTCGAGTTTTGCGTAGACATGGTAAAAGAACTCGTCGTTTTTGCTGATTTTTCTTGATAAAGGTTCTTTATCTTGGGTTATGGCGCCTTGTTGGTATGGCCCATAACCATGAATATTTTTTGAATGACTATAACTATGCATCCCTAAAGAAGCGCTAGTCTGCCATAAAGAGACATTGCGTGTGTTAAAAAGGTTCCCCGATCCCAAAAAAATCAGTTTTCTTGCGTAAAAGATATTCGTTTTGTGAAGTATGTTTGATTTTTTAAGGCTTAGCTAAGCCTCATTTGATGAAAGCAGAAAAAAGTAACTCTTAACATTGCTCTGACAGAGTGTATGTGTGTTGTTTGGTATTAATGGTTAATAATGCATCGCAATGCATTTGGGTGACAAGAAAAATAGCGGAAAGAGTGGTTTACAACTGGTTAATAGATGAGCGGCTTTGCTGGCGGGGAGTAGATAACAAAACAGCGCCCTTAAAAGAGCGCTGTATATTGTTTAGCCAAAATTAAATAAATTTAATTTTTACTGCTTGTAGGTTTTTACTTGAGTCATCCATGATGAACTCGACCAAGCTACCTGATGCTGGTTTACCTTGGCTAGTGATGTTGGCGCCACAGAAACGAATGTCACCGCCAAGATCACAAGTGATTAGACCGGTGCGGTTGATTGGGTTGTAGCTGCGGATAATGCCTGTATGTGAAATCATAATTTTTCCTTTCGGCCCAAACTCTGCATTCTGTCCCGGCAAGCATTCTCTATATTGCTTATGCGGGAACTTGCGTTGAGCTTGTGGCTATCAAATTGAGTACAAATGCTGAAAACAGCGCTTGTCCTGCCGGCTATCAGCGTGTGCTGATCCGGTTTACTCATTGACCTTTTCTATTGGTATTTTCGTCAGGAGATCACCTAGCTCACTGACTCATCACTGCAGAGTGCTCGCAACTTAGCACGGCAGTGGCATGGTAAAGGAATAATCTTCTAGGGGTGCATCTGACTTTGGCGAGAAGTGAGGTGTAGACTTCGAAAATCATCGTCGGTCTGAGTAGCAGACCATGTCAAACTAACGCTAAACGACGAGCTTGTAAATACATTTAATTGCAAAAAAATGTGATCTTAAAGCAAGAGTGTGGGTGTTTATAGGCTAAGTGAAGAGTAAATGTAAGAGTTTTAGCCCAATGACTCGGCCAAAACTCTTGCTGAGCGTGTACTGGTTACCACATCTCTGGCTTGTTAAAAGCCTCAACACAGGATGAGCTGCCTGCTATTGCTTCAAGTGGTCGTTCCGTCAGTGATTGTGCCATCCACCCATGCGGGTAAGACAGGGGAAGTGGTGCTTTGAACTCTTGCTCGGTAATACGCTCAAAGCCGATTTTGGTGTAGAAACTGGGATCGCCGTAGGTAAAAACAAGATCAACCCCATGGTGCTTGAGGGCTTCCAACCCCGCTTTGATTAGTGCCTGTCCAATTCCCTTACCTTGGCTCTGTGTGCTAACGGCAACAGGAGCGAGTAAAAAAGCCGTTTTGTCTGACTCGAATGTCAGGCGGGTAAACAAGATACTGCCAAGGATCTCGGTTTCGTCTTTGGCGACAAAGGTGAAGATATCCTCGTTCTTGGTCGATTCCAGCAACTCGCTGACTAACTGGCCTATCACTTTGCCTTCATTTTGCCCTTCTGAATCTGAAAAGGTTTGGGTAAATAACTCGATAATGGCTTTGGACTGGCTTTCCTCATAGGTGCCGTAATACATTTTATCTCTCCTCAAAATTGATGGTAGCAGCATAAACTGTGAAGTTATAGACAGGTCAATACTAAGCTCTATTTAATGGCATAAATTCAGTCAGTATGTTCTGAGTGGTTGATTTGCAGCGAGTTATCCAGTTTTTTAGGCATCATATGTTTTTTGTTTGCAACATTGATTTTTAGTGTTAGGGTGGATTGACAGTAGGTGTTTCAACCTTCATTTGGATTCAAGGATGGATTTATGAGTTTGAAAGAAGACAAGAACTGGCGCAATCCTGAACGAGATGCGCAATGTGCCGAGTATGAACTTTACGTCGAGCAGATGAAAAGCCTAGGTTTATCTTGGGTAGACTTCAATGACTGGCTAGATTACTAGCCCTAACCACAGACTAATTTCCCTATAGCTTATCTATTTTTCGTACCGCGGTTCTTGAATTGCGGTACATAACACCCTCCCCCCTATGATAAAAGCCCCTTCATTTTCAGATTCATTTGATACTTTACATACTAACACTGAAGTGATGGCTAACGGGGAGTCGCGCCACAGAATGAAAGCAAGCGATGGCTCTGGCTATATTCGAACCCGTTATCCTGATGCTGAGGGTAGTTGGCAGAGCAGCCATTTTCATATCACGACTTTCGAGACCTATATCGTCCAGTCGGGCATGATCCTCTACGCTGAACTCAAGGATGGGGAGGCTTGTATTAAAGAAGTGGTTGAGAATGAGGTGATAACGGTAAAACCCGGTGTTCACCACAATGTTTATGTTTTTCCCAATACCGATTTACATACCGTGAAGCATGGGGCCACCCAAGCAGCTGATTGGCATGCTAGCATAGAACTTGATCGCCTATTGGCTGAGAAGGCTAACTTAACCAATTTAAGGTAACATCACTCTTAGCTATACCTTGTTGTTTTTATTTTAATTTTTGATCTGATTTTCGACCGCCTTCCTTTTCTTCAATTTTATTTCGTCTTTTTCTCTTCTCGTTCGTCTTCTTAGAGGCGCATTTAGCATAGGCAATAATTGTTTTAGATCGATATTTCTGGATAATTGGAAATTACTGCGTTACACCAAAGTGTCAGGCGTATGAGTACGCTGCACAGTAACAAAAC
>NZ_JACSOF010000073.1:0-30911 GCF_014349205.1 Photobacterium sp. BZF1 | reverse complement strand
GTGTTATTTTCTCATGGTCGATAATTTCTATCATAATAGTTGATATCAAACTGATAGCTTTTTATTAATATGATAGCAATTTCCTTCTAATCAATAATCATCCTCATTTGGCGTGAATTATTGTTTGAGCTTTTCTTGTTCTCTATAAATTTGTTTGTTTGTCACCTGTCACAAAAAGCAGTGAACTTTCGACTTTGCTCACGAAATTCATTAATAAAACCGCAGGTTTTGGCGGGGCTGAAAAAGTTTGGCTCAGTAGTTGCTCTTTAGCTATTAACTAATTTTCAAACTATTAGCCCTACACATTGCGCAAATTAATGTGCCTAGAAGAACAAGAAAAGCATCAAGGAGATCTATCATGGGAGATATCATGCGCCCCGTTCCGTTCGGTGAGCTACTTAACCGAATGTTTAGTGAATACAAGCAGAGCAAATCTATCTTCGGTATTCCAGAGAAGCAGTTCTACCGCAAAGCAAGCAAAGAATCACTGGCGGTTTGGGGAGAGTATTGTGAAAACCCCTGTTGGTCCTGCCGCTGGTCCACACACCCAGTTAGCCCAGAATATCATTACCTCCTGGCTTGCAGGCGGCCGCTTTATGGAGCTGAAAACAGTCCAGAAGCTTGATCAGCTGGAGATCGCCAAACCGTGTATCGATGCTGAGGATGAGTGTTTCAACACCGAATGGTCGACAGAATTCACCCTGCTTAAAGCTTATGATGAATACCTCAAAGCGTGGATAGCCCTCCACTTGCTAGAAGAAGTGTTCGCGCCAAGAACCGATGGTGAAGCCAAGTCTTTCATCTTTAACATGAGTGTCGGCTACGATCTGTCAGGGATCCAAACACCGCCGATGCAGAAATACATTCACGATATGCTCGACTCCAGCGAGCACCCAAGTTTCCATGCCTACATCAGCGAACTGAAAACCTTTATCCAGGATCCTGAGTTCATTCGCGAATACCAGCTTGAAGATAGAGTGGATCACCTCAATGCCATGGTCGAAGCGATCCCTGCCCAGTTAACCCGTGGTGTGACACTATCTACCATGCACGGGTGCCCTCCGCACGAAATCGAAGCTATCTGCCGTTACATGATTGAAGATAAGGGTATCAATACCTTTGTTAAGCTAAACCCAACCCTATTGGGCTTTGAGCGTGTGCGCGGTATCCTCGACAATGCAGGCTTTGACTATGTGGCACTGAGCGAAGAGTCTTTCAGCCACGATCTGCAAATCAATGATGCCAAAGCTATGCTTCATCGCTTGGTAGACTTGGGTAAAGAGAAGGGCATTGGTTTTGGTGTCAAACTCACCAACACCCTAGGGACTATCAACAAGAAAGGCCGTCTTCCAGACAAAGAAATGTATATGTCTGGCCGTGCACTGTTCCCGCTTTCAATCAATGTCGCCCTGGAATTGTCCCGCGAATTCAATGGCACCTTGCCAATTTCATACTCGGGCGGTGCGAGTAAATTCAACATCAAAGAGATCTTCGACGCCGGTATCCGTCCTATCACCATGGCAACGGATCTGCTTAAGCCGGGTGGTTACCTTCGCCTGTCTGACTGTGCCAAAGAGCTAGAAGGCAGCGATGAGTGGGGCATGGGCAAAGTGGACTTGGTCAAGCTAGAAGCCTTGGCAGCGAAGTCGCTTGATGCCGAATACGTCCAGAAAGAGTGGCGTGGACCTGAAGAAATCAGTGTGAAGAAAGCGGTTCCGCTGACCGACTGTTATGTTGCCCCTTGTGTCACAGCCTGTCCGATCAGTCAGGATATTCCTGAATACATCCGCCTGATGGGTGAGCACAAGTACACCGAAGCGCTTGAAGTGATATATGCGCGAAATGCCTTGCCTTCTATCACCGGTCATATTTGTGATCACCAGTGCCAGTACAACTGTACCCGTCGTGACTACGAAGGTGCGTTGAATATTCGTGAAATGAAGAAAATCGCCCTCGCCAAAGGTTGGGATGAGTACAAAGCCAAGTGGCATGAGCCAAGCCTAGATACAGCCAAGCACCCTGTGGCGGTGATTGGTGCCGGTCCTGCTGGTTTATCTGCAGCTTACTTCATGGCACGTGCCGGCCATCCGGTAACAGTGTTCGAGAAAGAGAAAAACGCTGGTGGGGTAGTGAAGAACATTATTCCTCAGTTCCGTATTCCAGCCGAGGCTATTGAGCACGATATCCAGTTTGTCAGGGATCACGGCGTTAATATTGAATACGGCTGCAACCCGGATCTAACCGTCGACGTGCTCAAGCAGAGCGGCTTCAAGTACGTCTGTTTGGGTATAGGTGCCGATAAAGGCAATCCAATTTCATTGGCGGGTGATAACACCAATATCTACAAGTCATTGGAATTCCTACGCAGCTTCAATGACGGCGAAGAACTCAAGCTCGGCAAGCATGTTGTGGTTGTCGGTGCCGGTAACACCGCAATGGACAGTGCCCGTGCTGCATTGAAAGTCGATGGCGTTGAGAAGGTCACTATCCTGTACCGCCGTACTATCGCGGAAATGCCAGCTTACAAGGAAGAGTACGAAGAAGCCGTGGAAGATGGCGTTCAGTTCATGTTCCTGACCAACCCAGAGCAGTTCGATGCTGATGGCAAGCTGACTGCGCGCGTGATGGAGCTGGGTGAACCGGATGAGAAAGGCCGTCGCCGTCCTGTCGCAACAGACATGACCGTTGAGCTTCAGGTTGATGCCTTGATTACGGCTGTCGGTGAGCAGTCCAACTGCGACGTTCTCTCCCGCATGGGTATCCCAATGGGCGAAGATGGCTGGCCAGTTGTTGACCGTGAAAGCTGTGAGACTGCGGTAGAGAATGTGTTCTTGATGGGTGATGCCCACACCGGCCCTTCATCAATCGTATCGGCAATTTCTGGTGGCCGTAAGGCGGCAACCACTATCTTGGCCCGTGAAGCACAGGCTGATGAGCAGCTTGAAGCGAAATCCGATGTCAGGGTAGAGGCAGTATATGCCCGTAAGGGTGATATTCAGGTCAAGCTGATTGAAGCCAACAAGCTGGAAGAAGCAGACCGCGAGCAATTCATCGAGCAGGAAGCAAAACGTTGCCTGGAATGTTCTTACATCTGTAGCAAGTGTGTGGATGTGTGTCCTAACCGTGCCAACATTTCGCTGCCAATTCCGGGCTTCCGTGACCAGTTCCAGACCCTGCACCTCGATGCGTACTGTAACGAGTGTGGCAACTGTGCCCAGTTCTGCCCATGGGATAGCAAGCCGTACAAAGACAAGTTCACGCTGTTCAACCTGCGTGAAGACTTTACCAACAGCACCAATGCCGGTTTCTTCGTCGAAGGTGATGAAGTACTGGTCCGTAGCCAAAGTGAGATTTATTCCTTCCGTATTAATGAGCAGGGCAATGTGGACATGCCAGAGTCGCTCGCTGATGAAGCGACGATTATTAACTATGTCATGGCTAACCACAGCTACCTGCTTGGCAAAGTAGATGTTTAGTGAGGAGCCAGGGAATGTTAGTACTCAGAAACGCAACAGCAGTGCAGTTTGAACCTGCACTGATCAAAGAAGGCGTCGATATTGTTATCGATGGTGACAAAATCAAGGAAGTTGGCGCCAATTTGGCCGCCAATTACCCAGATGCCCAAGTCAAAGACATGAAGGGCAAAATGGTAATGCCGGGTATTGTCTGCTCTCACAACCACTTCTACTCCGGGTTGGCGCGCGGGATCATGGCGGATATCAAGCCAAGTCCTGACTTCATCTCGATTCTGAAGAACCTGTGGTGGCGGATGGATAGGGCGTTGGATGAAGAAGCCTTGTACTACAGCGGTCTTATTTGTTCTCTGGAAGCCATCAAGTGCGGTTGTTCATCGGTGATTGACCACCATGCCTCGCCGAACTATATCGCCGGTTCGCTTAATACACTTCGTAAAGGGTTCCTAAAAGCCGGCCTGCGTGGCATGACCTGTTTCGAGACCACGGACCGTAACCACGGCATGAAAGAGATGGTGGCAGGCGTCGAGGAAAATATCGCGTTTGCCCAGTTGATTGACCGTGCCAAGGAAAACGGCGAAGAACCTTACTTGGTTGAAGCCCATATCGGTGCCCATGCACCGTTTACGGTGACCAATGACGGTTTGTCAATGATGGCCGAAGCGGTGCAGGCAACCGGACGTGGTATCCATGTTCACGTAGCGGAAGATCGCTATGACGTGACCCACAGCCACCATCATTACAGTCAGGATATTGTTGAGCGCTTGGACAGCTTCGGCTTGATCAACGAGAAAACCCTTTTGGCACATGGCTTGTTCTTGTCAGAAAAAGACATCGCCATCCTCAACGCCAAAAACGGTTTCTTGGTCCACAATGCCCGTTCGAATATGAACAACAACGTGGGCTACAACGACAAACTGACCCGCTTCCAGAATGTGGCATTGGGTACGGATGGTATCGGCGCAGACATGTTCGAAGAGCTCAAGTTCGCCTTCTTCAAGCATCGTGATGCAGGCGGTCCATTATGGCCAGACAGCTTCCTGCGCCACCTGTGGAACGGTAACGAAATTCTTGCCCGTAACTTCGGCGCGAAATTCGGTCGCCTGGATGCAGGTAACAAGGCCGACCTGACCATACTGGATTACACCAGTCCGACACCGCTGGTGGCAGACAACCTACCGGGCCATATTGCCTTTGGCTTCAATGCCGGTAACGTCAACAGCGTAGTGGTTGAAGGTCGCTTCGTTTACGAAAACCGTGAGTTCCCATTCGATGTGGCACCAATTTACGCAGAGGCGCGCAAGGTGGCGATGCGTTTATGGCAAACCATGGATAAATTGGACTAATGTGAGATCCCGTTATGGATACGGTCAATACGCACTTCAAGTGGGAGGAAGCCACAGGAGCTGCGAAATATATTGCCGATCGCCATTACGAGGGACTATTAGAAGGGCGGTTCTACCGCTCTTCTTGCCCTCGCGGGCGGATCAAATCGGTATCACTTCCAACCTTGCCTGACGGCTACCATATCTTCGGCGCGGATGATGTCCCCGGACAAAATGTCCTGCCGATCGTTGAGATCGACTGGCCAGCATTCGCCGATCAAGAAGTACGGTTTGTCGGTCAGGTGATCTTCTTGGTTGTCGGGCCTGATCCTGATGTCGTTGACGAATTGCTTGGCGAGATCGCCATCGAATACGACGCCCTGGAGCCAGCCTATACGATTGAACAATCCAAAGCGCTGAAAGACGGCGCAATCCATGCTGATGACAACGTGCTTGATACCCATATGCTGCACAAGGGGGATATCGACGCAGGCTTTGCCAAGGCAGTCACCATAATCGAAGAGACCTGCTCGACCGGTTACCAGGAGCACATTTACCTCGAGACCCAAGGGGCCGTTTGCTACCCGCAAGACGGCAAAGTGGTGCTGGAAGGCTCGATGCAATGCCCTTGGTATGTCCACCACACTATGGCTGTCGTGCTAGGCCATGACAATGTTAGGGCAATCCAGTGTCCTACCGGGGGTGGCTTCGGCGGTAAGGAAGACTTTCCTGATGTGCTGGCTGCGCCTCTGGCAGTAGCCGTTGAGAAGTTGCAGCAACCTGTCAGGATCATTTTCGAGCGTGGCGAAGATATTGCTACTACCTCAAAGCGTCACCCTGTCACTTTTTATTATAAAACCGGTGTCGATGCCGATGGCAAGATTGTTGCCATGGATATCAAATTCGATGTCAATGCCGGGGCCTACCTGAGCCTGTCTGGCATTGTGCTGCAACGCTCTATCACAACCGCAACCAATGTGTATGACATTCCCAACGTCAGGGTTGAAGGGCATGCGTGGGTGACCAATACAGTACCGACTGGCGCGTTCCGTGGCTTTGGTTCGCCGCAGAACTGCTTCTGTATGGAGACCCATATCCACCATGTGGCCAAGAAACTGGGGGTCGATCCGGTGGCGTTCAAGCAGCAGCACTTCTTGACCTCTGACTCCCATTCTTTGACCGGGGCGGAGATATTCGGTGACCTGGTTATCGACGAGATGCTGCAAAAAGTCCTCGATATGTCGGGATATGAGCGTAAATTTGCCAAATTTACCAATTTCGACCAAGAGCAAAACCAAACCAATCTTTTGGGCAAACGTAAAGGGATTGGCCTAGCGGTATTCCAGCATGGTTGTGGGTTTGCCGGAGACTTGGAAGATACCCTTGTCAGGGCCAAGGTGAAATTGCTCAAAGATGCTGGGGACAAGGTCCAGATATTGGCCTCTAATACCGACATTGGCCAAGGTTTGAGCCTGACGTTCCGCAAGATTGTGGCCGATACCCTAGAAAAGCCGCTGGATGATATCCAGATAGCCGTGCCAGATACCGGTATAGTGCCTGATTCCGGCCCGACTGTCGCTTCCCGCTCGATTCTGATTGTCGGTTATATCCTCGAAAAAGCGGCGAAAAAGCTTAAAAAATCTTGGATTGACGGTGAAGCGCAGGAGTTGCAAGAGGTTTACTGCAAGCCTGATTATCACCAGTGGGATCAGAATACTTACCAAGGCAATGCCTACCAGGCGACCAGTTACGGCGCTAACGTGGTCGAGGTTGAGGTCGATATGGCAACAGGTGAAGCGGACATTACCGGAGCTTGGGCCGTGTATGACATTGGTAAAGCCATCGACGGCACCATATTCAGGGGCCAGATTGAAGGCGGCTTGGTACAGGCGCTGGGATACGGCAGTTGTGAGAAGCTGGAGATGACCCAAGATGGCGTTTTTGCCCAGCGTTCGATGGCTGACTATGTGATCCCAACGGCACTCGATGTACCAGCTATTGGTAGCGAACTTGTCGACAATCCTTATCCATATGGGCCTAACGGTGCCAAAGGTGGTGGTGAATTGACCCACAACGGCGGGGCTGCAGCCTTTGTCGCAGCGGTTGAAAATGCCATTGGTGTGCCTTTGTCATCCATTCCTGCAACACCGGAGAAGATATGTGTGGCTTTAGCCAGTCGCACGGCTGAGCTGAAAGAGTCTGGCCTAGATGGATCTGAACTAGATGTATCTGAAACAGGCAATGGAGCGCCGAAGTATGAAGATTGAATTCTATCTCAACAGTCACCTTGTCATTGTCGACGTAGATCCGATGCAGTCTTTGCTCCATACCCTGCGCGGCACCATGAACCATACTGCAACCAAAGAAGGCTGCGGGGAAGGGGAGTGCGGAGCTTGCTCCGTACTATTCAACAACCGCTTGGTCAACGCCTGTATGATGCCTATCGGCCAGGTGCAGGGCGGTGATGTAATGACTCTTGAAGGGCTGCGCCAGACTGAAAAAGGTCAATGCGTGATTAACGCGTTGCTCGAGGCCAAGGGGGTTCAGTGCGGATTCTGTACACCGGGTATGGTACTGGCACTCTATGCCTTGCTGGAAGTCGATCCTAACCCGACAGAGCAGGTTATCCGCACCGCGATTTCCGGCAATCTTTGCCGCTGTACCGGTTACGGCATGATAGTCGAAGCGGCCAAGATTGCAGCCCAGAAAGGAGAGGGGTTATGGTAAATGTCTATCGGCCTGAAACACTGGCGCAGGCATTGGATACCCTGTCGATGGGTAAGCTGACAGTATTTTCCGGTGGTACGGACTTGATGGTACAGCATGGCGTCAGGGCAGGGATGTCACCAAAGTTCGAGCAAGATGTATTGTTTGTCGATGCCATTGATGAGCTGCAGTACATCGCATCTGATGAGCAGCAAGAACAAGCCTTGTACATCGGTGCTGGGGTGGTGTTGGCAGATATCGAGCAGCACCCGCTGGTGCCTTCGGTACTTCGCCAGAGCGTTGCCAAAATTGCCGCACCAGCGTTGCGTAACCGCGCCACGCTTGCTGGTAATATTTGTAATGCCTCGCCAGCCGCTGACTCTTTACCAGCCTTGTATGTACTCGATGCCCGTGTGGTGTTGTCATCAATACGTGGGCAGCGGGAAATGCTATTGGAAGATTTTATCATGGCACCAAGGGTGACAGCCCTCAAGCCCGATGAAATGCTCACCCATATTGTGATACCGCAGCATGACCTGCCTGAGGAGTTCTACCACAAGGTCGGCACCCGGGCTGCCAATGCCCTGAGCAAGTTATCGGTGGCAGGTATGGCCCGTATCAAACGCTATCCCAAGAAAGCCCCTGTCATCGAAGAGTGGCGGTTCGCCTTCGGCGCGGTTGGCCCAACAGTGGTGCGCAGCCGCGAGCTGGAATCTCTGGTTGTCGGCCAATCTTTAGAAACACTGGCCAAGCCCGGCTTTATTGAACAGGTCGTCGGTTGTTACCGCGAAATCATCCGCCCAATCGATGATCAGCGCTCGACAGCCGCCTACCGCCAACAAGCCTCGCTTAACCTCTTAACCCGATGGCTAGAGCAGCTATCAAGGAGCTAACGATTCAATTTCCTCACTTGTAATTTTATTTTTTGATTTTGTTGGGGCCGCTAGGGCCCCTTTTTTGGTTGGCTGCTAACTCGATTTTGCCCCACTCCTTGCCAGCGGTGCTCAACCTCACAAATCATAGTGAGGTGATTTAACCTACTTTATTCTAATCTGTGTAAAGTCTACTACATTAGAGTCCGACCACTCGTTCTGAGTCAACAGTCGATTGAGAACAAGAATTTCGATATTGGTCATTGGATACAAGCGTTTGATGATCTTGAAAGCAGGCCCGAATCTTGTGAGTAAAAATCAAGCACTCATGCGCACACCCAGTTTAATTTAATGTATTGTAAGCCAATATATTGGATACTATCCCAAGTGACTCAACTCTGAATCCTGCATCTTGAAGTCACTTGGGTGTATGGCAATAGTGCATTATTGAAGGAAATATGTAATGAGTAAAAAAATGACTATGGCTGAGATTTCAAGGCAGCTTGGAATTTCAACAATGACTGTGTCACGTTACTTTAATGGCGGTTATGTCTCGGCTGAGAACCGCCTTAAAATTGAAGCTATCGTCAAAGATAGTCATTACACACCTAATATATTTGCTCGCTCTATTCGTAGCCAATCCAATATTATTGGTTTCGTAGCGCCTCGTATTGAGTCATATACGACGAGTTTAGTGATTAAAGGGGCGCTGGCTGCTGCCAACGAATCACAAGTACGAATGCTGTTTCATTCCACAGGGTTTAATCATGAGTCAGAATGCCAAGCTGTGAGAGAGTTTAACGGCTTAAATGCACTGGGCACGATAATTATTGCTTCAAAGCACAGTGTTGAAGAGACTTTTTATCGAACCTTAGACAATGTGCTATTTATTGGCAAAAATACCCCCCACCATTGCTGTTTATATTACCCCGATCATGCCGCGATTAAAGCACTCGTCTCCCAAACCATCACTCAGTTAAAACAGCAGCAGGCACCGCTGGTCGCCGTAAATTATATTTATGATGAGCGTATGCTTTCTAGCCGAACTAAGTTGATGCAAGCCACCATTACCGACACCGTACCCGAGTTAGATTTTTCGCTGCAAGCCCTGGCCAACTCGGAGGAAAAAGCCGACTACAAGGCAATTCAATTACAGCCCAATCATGTCTACTTTTGTGCCACCGATAATATTGCCATTCGTTTATATCGTCGCGCCAAAGAACAGCAACTCAAGATTGGTCATAACGTATGGATTGTAGGCATAGGTGACTATGACTACAGCGATCTGTTAGTCCCGAGCCTGACTACTGTCGCTTTTAACTACTATCAAGTGGGCTACCAAGCTGTTAAAAAATTGCTCAAGCGTGATTTCAGTTCCGTTGAAGGCACATATGACATAAAAATGAGAGAGAGTTCACAGTTCATCTGAAATTGTGTTGAGTCCAAATAGGTTCCATTTAACACTGTGTGTTAACGATAACACATGTGATGTAACTGATGACACTCGCTCATAATATGCACTCAAAACCACTCGCGTGGTGGAAGAAAGCAACCGCCTACCAAATTTATCCCCGTAGCTTTTATGATACAAACCAGGACGGCATTGGTGATATCAATGGAATCATTGCTAAGCTGGATTATCTAGCTGATTTGGGCATTGATTTAATATGGATTTGCCCATTCTATGAATCACCGAATGATGATAACGGTTACGATATTAGTGACTATCAAGCGATTCATCCTGACTTTGGAACCCTAGAGGATGTGGATAAACTGATCGCTGCTGCTCATAAGCGTGGCATTCGCATAATTATGGATTTAGTGATCAACCACACTAGTGATGAGCATCCATGGTTCATCGAATCTCGAGATAACAAAAATAGCCCTAAGCGCGATTGGTATATTTGGCGTGATGGTTGTGAGCCTACCGCTGAAAAACCGACTTGCGACCCAAACAACTGGGAAAGTATTTTTCATGGCAGTGCATGGGAATATGATAAAAAAACTGCACAGTACTACTTGCACCTATTTTCTAAAAAACAACCTGATCTGAATTGGGAAAATCCTGAAGTTAAACAAGCACTATTTAAAATGATTCATTGGTGGTTGGAGCGCGGTATTGATGGCTTCCGTGTGGATGCAATTAGCCATATCCAGAAACAACCAGGTTTACCCTCTTTACCCAATCCAAAGGGTGAAAATTATGTCTCCTCGTTTGATTATCATATGAATGTGGCAGGTATTGAAAAACATCTGCATGAGTTAAAAGAGCAAGCGTTTGATCCCTTTGACATTGTGACAGTTGGTGAGGCCAATGGGGTTACTGCCGACAACGCATTACCTTGGGTTGCCGAAGCGACCGAGCACGATCAAGGTGGTGTTTTCAACATGATTTTTCAGTTTGAACACATGAAGCTATGGTCGGAAGAACAAAGCAACGAGCATTTAGATCTAGTCGAGTTCAAACGCATTTTATCGCGTTGGCAAGATGCATTAGAAGGTAAAGGCTGGAATGCGCTTTATTTAGAAAACCACGATCAAGCTCGTAGTATTGATACTTTTGCCGATCCTAATTCTAGGTATGCCAGTGCTACCGCATTAGCGAGTTGTTATTTCTTGATGAAAGGGACTCCGTTTATTTATCAGGGCCAAGAGATTGGTATGGTAAATCATCAGTTTACTTCTCTTGACGATTTTAATGATGTGTCCGCTAGAAATTTAATTCAAAAGCTATCTAAACAAGGTCAAAGCAATGCAGACATCTTAGCCTTGTTAAATCAAGTATCCCGCGACCACAGTCGCTTGCCAATGCAATGGAATGACCAGAATTTTGCAGGTTTTTCTGAGGTGCAACCTTGGTTCTCCGTCAATCAACAGTACGCAGATATCAATGTTGAGCAACAACAGAAAGATCCAAATTCGATCTTGAGTTTCTATAAGCAACTGATTGCTCTGCGTAAGTCAAATATAAGCTTAATAGTTGGCCGTTATCAATTGCTGCTACCTAACGATCCTAATATCTATGCTTATCAACGTGTTGCTCAAGATATGACGTGGACCATTATTACCAATTTAAGTCCACAAGAGAACGTCGTTGATATCGACTGCACGCAATTAGGCGAGTTAATACTTGATAATCAGAATATCAATAATGAATACGTTCGCTCAGATTTTATATCGACGCAAATTGCCCCAGCTTATGCTGCGTATATATTTGCAAGAAAGCACTAAATTATATATATCGCAGGGCCTTGATAAGGCTACCCTGCATTTAAACCAAGGAATCATTTATGAGTAAGGTACTATCTTTTGATTTTTGGCAACGATTTGGGAAATCCCTTATCGTTGTTATTGCGGTGATGCCAGCAGCTGGTATCATGATATCACTCGGTAAAGTTGTCGCAATGTATGCCGGTGGTATTGGTGCCATTGAAACTCTAGGCGCTATTATGGAAAACATAGGTTGGGGGATCATAGTTAATCTTCACCTATTATTTGCTGTCGCTATTGGTGGTTCATGGGCTAAAGAACGTGCAGGAGGCGCATTTGCCGCTCTGATTGCCTTTATCTTAATCAATCGTATCACTGGGGTTATATTGGGCGTGGATAACGCTATGCTCAGTGATCCAGGGGCGGTTGTGATGAGCCTATTTGGTTCTGAGTTACCTGTCTCTCAATTCTTCACTAATATTTTGGGTGCTCCTGCTCTAAATATGGGTGTGTTTATCGGTATTATGTCTGGCTATTTAGGTGCCAACTTATTTAATCGTTATCATGACTTCGCTCGCTTACCTCAGGCATTAGCATTTTTCAACGGAAAGCGTTTTGTACCTTTTGTTGTTATTTTCTATTCGATGATTATTGCGTTTGCTTTATCAATCGTATGGCCTTTAATTCAAGGTGCACTTAATGATTTTGGTCAATGGATTGCAACCTCTAAAGACACTGCGCCGATCACTGCTCCTTTCTTGTATGGTACGTTAGAGCGTTTATTACTGCCATTTGGTTTACACCACACTTTAACTATTCCAATGAATTACACCGAGTTGGGTGGTATTTATGAGCTTTTGACTGGGACGAATGCGGGCTCAAGTGTTTATGGTCAAGATCCATTATGGCTTGCTTGGGTTAGCGATTTAAATAATCTTAAATTAAGCGATCCGACAACTTACCAACATCTATTAGATACGGTACATCCAGCACGTTTTAAGGCGGGCCAAGTTATTATCGCAGCGTCTTCATTGATTGGTATTGGGCTTGCCATGTATCACTGTGTTGATAGTGATAAGCGCGCACAATACAAGCCAATGTTTTTATCTGCGTGTCTTGCTGTGTTATTAACAGGTGTGACAGAGCCTATTGAATTCATGTTTATGTTTATTGCTCCTGTTTTGTATGTTGCGCATGCGGTGTTAACAGGGGTTGCATTTGCGTTGGTCGATGTGATGGATCTACGTGTACATGCCTTTGGTTTGATTGAATTAGTCACTCGTATACCTATGATGGTTTCAGCGGGCATCGGTGGTGATTTGGTTCGCTTCGCATTGGTTTCTATTGTTTTCTTTGGTGTTAACTATGGATTATTCCGTGTGCTCATTGTCAAATTTAAATTGCCAACACCGGGACGCATGGGTAACTACCTAGATGACAGTTCAGAATCCATGTCAGAAGATGAGAAGATGGACATTATTATTAAGAATTTAGGTGGCCGTGCCAATATTGCTGAGATTGATGCTTGTATGACTCGCTTGCGCGTTACAGTTAATGATCCGCAGTTGGTTGCTGAATATGCGCTATGGAAGCCGACAGGAGCACTTGGTGCTGTGATTAAAGAACAGGGAGTACAAGTTATATATGGTCCTGGAGTGGATGTCATTAAATCTAGATTAGTTGAGAAGTTTTCAGCACAACCTGCGTAATTCTTTCTCTATCTTAGATAGAATAACCTCGATAAACGCAGCCTTGCGCTGCGTTTAACTCACTACAATAAATAAGTGGATAATAAATGAAGTTAATGACGCTAAATACCCATAGTTGGCAAGAAGAGAAACAGCTAGAAAAGTTGGATGTGGTAGCACAAGCCATTATCGAACAAGGGTGTGATGTCGTTGCATTACAGGAAGTGAATCAACATCAAGATAGCCCGGCTGTTGATGCCAATATATTAACTAATCACACCGTGTTTGCTGATAACTATGGTTATTTATTACAGAAAAAACTCATGGAATACGGTTATCACTATCAACTTACGTGGGATTTCGTTCATCAAAGTTATGACGTATATCAAGAGGGACTGGCATTCTTGACGCGACTGCCGATTGTCGAACATGAGGTCATTGACCTAAGTGATAACTATGATGTGACCTTTTGGAAACATAGGCGAGCAGTGCGTATTAAGGTTACTTCTCAACAAGGTGATTTTAATCTTTATAATTGTCATTGCGGCTGGTGGAATGACTCAGAGAACTCATTTGAGAATCAGTTCAACCGAATAAAGTCAACATTATCAACAGAGCTGAGCTTTCTATTAGGTGATTTCAACAACCCAAGCCATATACGCAATGAAGGTTATGATTATGTATTACAACACGGTTTGATAGATTGTTATGAAATCGCAGAAATAAAAGATGCCGGTACCACTGTAATTAAAAATATTGATGGGTGGGAACAAAATAGCCAAGCGCTACGGATTGATTTGGTTCTTAGTAATCAACCGGTGGTAGTAAAGCAGCATCAAGTGATTTTTAATAACGATTTTTATCCGGTTGTATCGGATCACTTTGGGGTGCTGGTGGAAGTAGACATTATTTAATGTTTATTAACTTATCGCAGCTTATAAAACCTAATGCTGACACTAATCCGGCTAGTATCTCGTTACTCTTGCTTGTTAAAATTGTGATCGCATACGACTTGTCCTTAACTATTATTGCCACGTAAAGTCTGACCATATCTTTAAGCTGAATGCTAAAAAACAGATTTAACATTTCTATAAGCTATTGAGTATCCGCCCCATGATCCCACGGGGCGAGTATTAATAAGTTAAATTCAGGGGGGAGTGAGGAGTCTAGGACAAGCTCTGGTTTCATCCTCTTTCGATGTATCGGCGCACAGATTTTTCCCGTCAATGACTAACGGCTTGATTACACGCTCAGCCTCAATCTTTGTATTCTCGACGGAAATAAGTCGTTTAGCTTCAAGTGAATTGGTTGTGGCAACGGATTTCTTGCCGTTCTTGGGAGAGTAGTGCTGGTTGAACTCTTTGATAATTGGACGTTGAAAGTAGTAGATGCCCGACTTGTCTTGAAAAGAGTTCGCTTGTGGAAGTACCTGAGTGCTATACCCGAGCTAACCTATGAATACAACAAAGCTCTGTCTAAACAGGGCGTTGCCAACGTTGGCGTAAGTTGAATTCGGGCCTTTGTGAACTCTATCTAAATCCCATCTCGAGAGTGTTCATTAAGTCTTTAAATATTTGAGGCTTTGCTATACCTGAGGTAATCCTTCAAATGCTAATTTAGCAAAATCACTGACTCGTTTCTGTCCCGAAACGTGTCACTGAATACGAGTGATCTACCCCAAAAGCCCAGGCATATCCGGTTCGCTAAAACACCAAGTGACCGATAAAGACAGAACACGGATTCGAATGGCGGGCATAGCCATTGTAACTGGCAGCGAGCTTGTTATACCCAAGATTGCTTTACGTGTAGCTTGTTAAGCCCGTTAATTCTAACCTTGTCCTTTAGGGCATCGCCGAGCAGGTTTTTACCTATACTTTCTTCAATCAAGCTTAGGTACACCCAGCTACCTATGTTCTGGAGTAAGAATATGAGTATGAATAGTCGGCATGGCCTGCGATTGACGGCGGCCATATTTATCAGCTCAGCATTCCTTGGCCAGAGTGCTCATGCGGCAAACCACTCCGGTGACAAGGACAAACTTGGCGCCGTTCAATTCCCTACCTCTTGCAATTCGAATAGCCAGCCCAAGTTAGAAAAAGGGCTCGCTTTGTTGCATCACATGACCTACGTTGGTGCGCAGGCAACGTTCGAAGAAGTCATCAAAAGTGATCCTGATTGCGCCATGGCCTATTGGGGAGTGGCAATGTCAATGATACATCCTCTTTGGTCTGATCCACCTGATGAAGATGAATTTGCCAAAGGCCAAGCAATGCTTGAATTAGCTGCAAGCAAAGGAGAGAAAACGCCGCGGGAGCTTGCCTATATTGCGGCGGTTGACAGTTACTATGCTCAGGGTCGAAATACCAAAGAAGCTGCTAACCTCAGCGCTTTCGAGCAAGGCTGGAAGAAAGTGATGGATGCGTTTCCGGATGATCCTGAAGCTACCGCTTTCTATGCGTTGGCCCATTTGGCGACGGCTTCACCGGATGATAAAAGCTATGTAATACAGAAGAAGGCGGGTGAAACCGCAGCCACTGTTTTGGAAAAGGTCCCTGAACATCCGGGAGGGCATCACTATATAATCCATGCCTATGATTATCCCGAGCTGGCCCCAAAAGCACTGGATGTGGCTCGCAGTTACGGTGATATTGCCCCGTCGATTCCTCATGCTTTGCACATGCCAACGCATATTTTTACCCGGCTTGGCTTATGGCCAGAATCAATCACCATGAATATTCGTTCTGCCGAAGCTGCCAAGAATCATCCTGCTGGCGATATGCTCTCTCTCCATTACCTCCATGCTTTTGATTACTTGGCATATTCATACCTGCAACAGGCACAGGATGCGAAAGCGCTGGAAGTGGTAGAAACAATTCAAGGACTCGACGCACCGATTCAACCGCATGTTGCTTCGGCCTATACGTTGGCCGCTGTACCGGCTCGATATGCACTGGAAAGACAGCAATGGTCCGCAGCAGCAGAGCTAGTACCGAAAATGCCCAGCAGTTATCCATGGGATAATTATCCCGCTATGGAGGCGATTACTCATTTCGCCAATGCACTTGGGGCTGCCCGAACCGGAGATAAGCAAGGTGCAGAGAAAGCGCTGAAAAGGCTGGGTGAACTTAAGGCTCAAGCCGAAGAGAACTCGGCCTATTGGGCCAAACAGGTTGAAATTCAGCGCCTGTCTGCATTGGCCTGGCATCAGTTCCACCAAGGCGAGCGTGAACAGGCATTGCAGACCATGCAAAGTGCTGCTGATCTAGAGGCTACTACTGAAAAACATCCTGTGACACCAGGCGAAATCATCCCGGCTAGAGAGTTGCTGGCCGATATGCTTTGGGAAATGGAAATGTATCAACAAGCATTGGATGAATATGTCGTAGCCTTGATCCGAAGCAAGAATCGATTTAACAGCCTCTATGGAGCAGCCCGTTCAGCGGAGATGGCTGGAGATAAAGACAAGGCTGGGCAATATTATCAAATGCTGATTGATGTCGCCGGAGAAGGCGATGCCGATAGGATGCGGTTGCAGCAGGCAAAAGAGTTTCTCGCGGCCAAATAGAAGTACGTGAAAAGCAGAAAAAGTTAAGGCTAATGCAAAGCCACCTTCTTTAGAGGGTGGCTTTTGAGTTGTCATTTAGATAGCTAACTTCTAGTTTACATTCGTATTGAAAACCGAAGTTAAAAATCGTACTGATTGATAACCCCAGCTAGGATCTTGTCAGCGATGTATTTGTGCGTTGCGGTGGTTGGGTGGGTGACCCCCCAGAACACATACTTGCCAGAGCCATGATAAGCGCAGTCATTCGTCAAACTGTGGCTGTAGAGATAATCCATTGCGCTGCTTCGGTTGATGTTGAGACAAGCATCTTTGGCGTTTTCAAAGCCATGGGCTGTTGGCTCAGAAGTTAGCTCTTCAAACATCTGCGCGGCATCGACCAGAGTGACGTTAGTTCCTTTGTCTTGATAGAACTGGGCCTGTTCGCGGATATAGACGTTGAATAGTTGGATTTTAGCCCGGACCTTTTCAATCTCTTGCTGGGTTGAGTATTTAAATTGCGGGGCCTTGGTGGCATCCGGAAGGGTAAACAGCATGATATTTTGCGCTCCAGCATCAGTCAGGCGTACAAGCGCGCTGCTGAAGTCTGCTTTGACTTCAGAGACTTCGCGGTTGTAGTTCATGAAGTCGTTCAGGCCAAACTCCAGGGTAAACAAGGTACGGCTTGGCTGATAGTTTTGCGCCATTTTCATATACGTCAGGTAAGACGTTACCTGTTCGGTCACACCCGTGAGGGCGACATATTGATTGGTTCCTGCCGCGCCACCGACTGCCCAGTTATATAGCGGGATATTTTTGTTACGAGCCAGATACTCTGTCCAGACTAACCCATTGGAGAAACGGCCCAAGAACCAAGAGTTGGGGTTGGGGAATAGCCACTGTGAAGCGTTAAACATATTACCGGTATCGGATAGGCTGTCACCAAAGGCAACCATTTTGTTGATGGTACTCGGCTGGAAAGCGGGATCATTGAACCAAATAGAATGGTTATAAGACATCCGGTTATCTGCGGCATAGTAACTCATATCAGTCGTTTCATGGTCAACGCCGAGTGTCGCCTTGCAGCGCTCGGTTATTTCCTCATGGCTGGCATTGGTATAGAACATATTTTTAAATGACAGCGATGACCACCAATAACCGTCAAGGGTGAAATAGTCACCGTTCTCGTCCAGCGCCCACTCCCAAGTCGTTGCAGGGTCGTCATGATTATAATGTGGGCGGTACCAGCAGCGAACATAGGTATATGTTTGCTTAGCCTGAACACTGCTGACCTGATATGAAGTAATAGCCTCGGGGGTAAGTTGGTTAGATGTTGCTGTATCTGAAGCGATTGTATCTGTAGCGTATGTTGCGAAAGGCAATAACAAAGTAAGTAGTAATTTCTTCATTGTATTTATCTTCTTATTAATGAAGTTAATGCTATTAACCATATGATTAATAGAGTAATTGCTGTTGAATATATTGAAAGCGATATTTTGCCTGTAGATGGTTTTATATCAATGGCTTTGCTTTTTAAATGTATTAACTTGGTATAAGGATCGCTTTATAAACAGAAATGGAAAAATAGTATTGTCAATAAAGCTATATAGAATTGAGGAGTAGTTAGTTGAAGCCCTATCGCTATAGCGCTTTATTACTTATAAATTTAATTTTAATTTATTTTTGAGTGATCGTTCAAAGTGGTTGAGATTTCTACTATAGTTATTGAGTCAAACTATGGAGCGCTGATATTAAGGCTATACAGCATGGTCATTGGATAAGCGAAAACTGAAAATTGATGAGAACAAGGAAAGTTATGAAGCAAAATACCGAGTCTGTATCAACATCAACAAGACCTATTCCACAAGAAGCGTTTGATTGGTATGACGAGTATGCCCATGGTTTAATTGATCGAAGGGAGTTTTTGTCAAGGCTCTCAGGACTGGCCGTGCTTGGGTTTACCATGACGACATTAACTTCTGCGCTAATTCCGAATTATGCGCTGGCGGAGCAGGTATCTTTCAATGACCCATCAATCAAGGCAACCTATGAGAAGTTTCCTTCCCCCAAAGGGCACGGAGAGGGACAAGGTTACCTCGTCGTACCAAGAGAATTGAAAGGTACGGCGCCAGTTGTATTGGTTGTTCATGAAAATAGAGGACTGAATCCATACATTAAAGATGTAGCGCGAAGGCTTGCGGCCGCGGGCTATATTGCTTTTGCACCGGATGCACTATTCTCGTTAGGTGGTTACCCTGGCAATGATGATGAAGGTCGTGAGATGCAGAAATCTCTATCGAGAGAGCTTATCGAAGAAGACTTTATCGCGGCAGCGAACTTCGTTAAATCGCATGAAAAAAGCAATGGGAAATTAGGCGCTGTAGGTTTTTGCTTTGGTGGCTATATTGTCAATATGTTGGCTGCTGTTATCCCTGAACAGTTAGATGCGGGCGTCCCGTTTTACGGTACCCCTGCAGCCCAAGATTTAAGAAAAAATGTCAAAGGTCCGTTGCTGATACATTTTGCCGGAATCGATAAGCGTGTAAATGCAACTTGGCCGGAGTATGAAAAGGAGCTCAAAGAGATTGGTGCAGAATACACTGCTCATATTTATGAAGGTGTTAATCATGGCTTCCATAACGATTCGACAGGCCGGTATGCTGAAAAAGAGGCAGAGTTAGCCTGGAGCCGTACACTTGAGTTCTTTTCTAAACAACTAGCATAAACCTGTTAGCTAATATAAGGGCAGATAAATAATCTGCCCTTATATTTTAATATTCTTATTTCTATCCCTGTTTTAATAGCCTTAATCCTAACGAGTCCACTCCTGATAATACCTTATACAGCGTATTTCAGATGCCTTTTGAGGAAATTTGATATCGTGGCCTGTCACTTTGATGTTTCTTTCATCTACGTTATAGCCAATAGAATATAAGCGGTAGTTTTCTGCGTACAATATCGGCCCGCTGCAATCGCGTTCACCGTGAAATGAAGCCCTCAACCATAATACCCATGTCACGCCTTCATCCGCGCTTGTGTTGCGATAGTTAGCGATGCGATCGGCGTAAAACTCCCATCCCCCGTTATAAAACATTGTGAATTGAGCCGGGTTTTCGTAATCGAGGCCTTCTCGAAAGAAGTCTAAATTTTCCAATAAAAATATAGGGTAAGAAAGAGAACCGGGTTTACCTTTTGGCGGAAGAAGGCTCTGTGTTGTTGCCACTGCAGTAATTTCTGGCCCTTCTTCATTGACAGGCTCGTTGGCAGCAGCGTCAACACTTTCATCTTCATCAGATGAACTACATCCAAACAACATCAAAGATAGGATACAACTTACTAAGACTGATTGAACACGACTAGTTTCAAAAAACATAACAGCCCCAAACTATAGACAGTTTGATATGTAGTACAATTATAGTTTGCCACCTAGAATGTTCGATATTAGTTTCAGTCTAACGATGTGCCCCGGCACTATCACTCCCACCCATATCATTTTGATAGCCCCCTGATATTATTTTGATATCACCTATCCGCTTAGTGATAACCGTTATTATCTGCCTGATAACCTAGGGATTTATCCGGTGTAGAAAAAGTGACATGTGTCCCGACAGTGATCTCATTTTTACTGAAATTTAGGACTATGCTCACGAATCTTTGCCTCAGCAGACCAGTTTCAGCAGTTTGGCGTGTTTGTTGCCTTTTAGATATTCAAGACATCAATAACGTTCCGTAAAAGCCACTAGGCCGAACGCATGATGCAGGAATAACAATGAGAATGCGAAAAGGCAATTAACATGATCGAACAATATCTAACGCCTGATACCCCTGCTCAGGCACTTGAATTCAAGCAGCAGCATGGCAGCGATGCCATCTGGTTTGCAGGCGGATCCAAAATCAATGCAGCGCCAACGAAAACGGATAAAACAGTTGCTATCTATCTGGGCAAGCTGAACCTTTCTAAAGTTGAGCAGAAAGGTGACAGCCTACACATTGGTGCGATGTGTCGTATCCAGCAACTGATTGACCACGAACTGGTGCCAGTGGCGTTGAAACAATCTGCGGCCTTTATCTATTCCCGTCACGTCCGCAACCAGGCCACATTGGGCGGTGAAATTGCTGCACGCCAACCAGAAGCCTTGCTGGTGCCTAGCTTGATTGCGTTAAGGGCAAAATTGAAACTGGCAAACGGCTTGGAAGTGGATGTAGAAGACTACATCAACAGCGAAGAGCGTGAGCTTATCGCTACCATCATTATCCCAGACAGGAACCTTACTTGTATCGGTTACAACATTGCCCGCTCTTCGGCAGGATTGGCGATAGTCACAGCCGCGGTATCTATCGATAAACAAGGCAACAAGGTGATAGCCCTTGATGGTGTTTCCCCATTGCATAACGGCAGTGCCCGTCCGGTTCGCCTGCGTGATGTAGAAGCACAGGATCTAAAAGGGGAGCTTTTGGAGCAAGCGGTGGCCGATGCGATCTATCCGGAAGCCGATATTCGCGGCAGTGTGGAGTACAAGCGATATATCGCGGGCGTAGTAATCACGGATTTGATGGCTGAATGTCAGCACTTGGTAGAGGAAGCATAATCATGACGATTCAATTTACCTTAAATGGCCGCCCTCAATCTTTAGAATGTCGTCTTGGTGAAAACGTACAGACATTGCTGCACTCATTGGGTTATCACTCGGTGCGCAACAGTGATGATGGCTGGGGCTTTGCCGGATCAGATGTGATCCTATTCAATGGTGAACTGATCAATGCTTCACTATTGATTGCCGCCCAACTTGAAGGCGCGGAAGTAAAAACCGCCGAAGCCCTCGGTGAGTGGAACCAGTTGAGCTTGGTACAACAGGCTATGATCGATGTAGGCGTGGTGCAATCAGGTTATAACGATCCGGCATTGGCGTTGATCTTGACCGAGTTGCTTGAGCGCATCCCTCAGCCAAATCGTGATGAAATTGATGACGCGCTATCAGGTTTGTTCAGCCGTGATGCGGGTTACCAGCAGTTCTATGAAGTAGTTGAGTTGGCGGTGAAACGCTTGGGCGATCCTGACTATACCCAGCAGTTTGCGCCAGAATTCCGTGATGATCTTGCTGTCGTCGGTAAGAACTGTCCGAAAATTGATTCGGCAAAAATGGTTCAGGCCAAGCCGTGTTATGTCGAAGACCGCATTCCTGCCAACGCTTGCGTGATCAAGGTGCTCCGAAGCCCGCATGCCCATGCGTGGATCAAACATCTTGATGTGTCTAAAGCCGAAGC
This sequence comes from Photobacterium sp. BZF1, assembly GCF_014349205.1. Taxonomy (NCBI): domain Bacteria; kingdom Pseudomonadati; phylum Pseudomonadota; class Gammaproteobacteria; order Vibrionales; family Vibrionaceae; genus Photobacterium; species Photobacterium sp. BZF1. The sequence goes on along the minus strand of NZ_JACSOF010000073.1, from coordinate 8,831 downwards.
GCTACCGGGCATAGTTTCGGTGATCACGCATGAAAACTGCCCTGATATTCCTTACACACCAGGTGGCCAGAGTGCTCCTGAGCCATCACCGCTTGACCGACGTATGTTCGGCCAGAAAATGCGCCATGTTGGCGACCGTGTTGCAGCGGTTGTCGCCGAGTCAGTAGAGGTTGCCGAGCAGGCGTTGAAGCTTATTGAGGTTGAGTATGACGTGCTTGAGCCTGTGATGAGCATTGACGACGCAATGGCTGCCAATGCACCAATTATTCACAACGAGCCTATCGAATACGGTGTCGGTGCACCGGATGATTTGGAAGAGCAGAACCGCAATGCCGACCCACGTGAAGGCAAACTGATTGTAAACTTCCCGATTGGCTGCTTCCCTCGCAAGAATATTGCCGCCAGCGTCCGTGGCCATATCGGTGACCTGAATAAAGGCTTTGCTGAAGCAGATGTGATTATCGAGCGTACTTACGAGTCTAAGCAGGTACAGCAACTGCCGGTTGAAACCCATATCTGTTACAGCTACATGGATGGCGATCGTATCGTGATGCACGATTCGACCCAGGTGCCTTGGCACGTGCGCCGTCAGGTTGCCAAGATCTTGGGAGTCAAACAGAACAAAGTCCATATTGTCAAAGAGCGTGTGGGCGGTGGATACGGTTCAAAACAAGATATTTTGCTTGAGGATGTGTGTGCCTGGGCAACCTGGACCACAGGCCGTCCGGTTTACTTCCACCATACCCGTGAAGAAGAGTTTATCTGTAATTCAACCCGCCACGTTGCCAAAGTGACGGTGAAACTCGGTGCCAAGAAAGACGGCACCCTGACAGCGATTGATATGGACTTCCGCGCCAATACCGGCCCTTACGGTAACCACGCACTGACTGTTCCTTCCAATGGTCCGGCTCTGTCATTGCCACTGTACCCATGTGACAACGTCGATTTCAGGGTAACGACTTACTACTCCAATATATGTCCTACCGGGGCTTATCAAGGCTACGGCGCGCCGAAGGGCAACTTTGCCCTGACGATGGCAATGGCCGAAATGGCTGAAGAGTTGGGTATCGACCATTTGGATATGGTTGAGAAGAACCGCGTCGTTGAAGGTCAGGAACTGAAGATCCTAGCGGCTATCGGTGAAGGTAAGATGCCGACCAGCGCACCGAAAGTACATAGCTGTGCATTGGAGCCAATCCTACGTGAAGGCCGCAAGCTGATTGAGTGGGATAGCCCGAAGCAGGCTGACGGTGAATGGAAAGTTGGCCGTGGTGTGGCAATTATCCAGCAGAAATCCGGTATTCCGGATATCGACCAAGCTAACTGCCGTATCAAGATGGCATCTGATGGTACTTTCATTGTCCACTCCGGTGGTGCCGATATTGGTACCGGTTTGGATACCGTGATCAGCAAGCTGACCGCTGAAGTGCTGTGCTGCCCGATGGACGAAATTACCGTCCACTCCGGTGACACCGACCATGCACCGTTTGATAAAGGGGCTTACGCCTCATCGGGTACTTGCTTCTCGGGTAATGCTGCCAAGCGTGCAGCCGAAGCGATGCGGGACAAGATCCTAAAATGCGGTGCGGAAATGATCGGAGAGCCAGTCGAGGATGTCGAGATTGTTTCACCTGGCTTGGTAAAAGGTAAGAAAGGCGAGGTGAGCTATTTCGATATTGCCCACAAAGCGGAAAGCGGGACAGGTTGGGGGCAGTTACTGGCTTCAGGTTGCTTCATTACACCTGAGTTTGCCTTCCCTTATGGTGCCAACTTCGCCGAAGTAGCGGTTAACACCCGTACCGGTGAAATCCGTCTGGATAAATTCCATGCCTTGCTTGACTGCGGTACGCCAGTTAACCCTGATTTGGCGCTTGGTCAGATTTACGGTGCCAGCATGCGTGCTATCGGCCACAGCTTGTATGAAGAGCTGATTTACGATGACAACGGCGTGCCTGTGACCCGCGATCTGAAGAGCTATGGCGCACCGAAGATCGGTGATATTCCTCGCGACTTCAAAGCGGTGTTGGTACCAAGCGATGATCCGGTTGGCCCTTACGGTGCGAAATCAATATCTGAAATTGGGGTTAACGGTGCGGCACCTGCCATCGCCAATGCAATTCATGATGCATGTGGTGTCTGGTTACGTGACTGGCACTTCACCCCTGAGAAGATTTTGCAAGGTCTCAATAAGCTGTAACTAATACGCAAGCGGTCATTTCCAGGGGATGGGAAATGGCCGTTTTGTTTTTCGGCTCCGGTTTTCCGGGCTGGTGTTTTGGCAATTACGCCGTCATGACTTGGCTGGTATCGATTGTCCCAGTAACTGAATGTATTGCTGGGTAGTCAAGATAGTAAGCGGGTAGGCAGGCACAGGCTCTGTTGAGCTTGGTGTAAAGGGCCCTGGAGTTTCTGGCTAGGTTATCGATTAAGATTTCGGATGGAACAGAAATGAAACTACTGTACAACGTGGAAGACAAGCCCCCTGTGGGCGCCTCTATTCTCTTAGCTCTTCAACATATGCTTGCCGCCATGGGGGCGATAATTGCTGTGCCCTTGGTGGTTGGTAGTGCAATCGGACTGCCCACCGATCAAATGGTCATTTTGGTCAACGCTGCCCTGATGGTCTCGGGTGTGGTAACCATCATCCAGTGTAAGGGGGTTGGCCCGGTTGGGATCCGCCTTCCGGTGGTAATGGGGACCAGTTTTACCTTTGTTGCCATCTCTATTTCTATCGGCTTGGACTCGGGGATCTCCGGCGTGTTCGGCGCATCCTTGATTGGCTCACTGGTGATGATCATCGGTAGCCGCTTCATGCCTCAAATCCGCAAACTGTTCCCTCCGGTAGTATCCGGTACCGTGGTGGTGCTGATTGGCCTGACTATTTTACCGGTTTCCGTCGACTGGTTCGCTGGTGGCTTTGTCGGGCAGGAGCATTACGGCCAAATCAATAACCTGATGCTTGGCTTGTTGGTGCTGGTAGTAGTTATCGTCTTGTCGCAACTAGGCAAGGGGCTGATTTCTGCAGCCGCAATCGTCATCGGCATGATGGTCGGGTATATCGTAGCGATTTTTATGAGTGTGGTGGACTTTACCCCTGTCAAAGAAGCCAAATTTTTCTCGTTGCCTGAGTTGTTGCCGTTTGGCTTGAGCTTCACGGTAAGTGGTGTGATAGGGATGTCTATTGCCTATCTGGTTACCATCATGGAATCAACCGGTGACTTCCTTGCCTTGAGTGATGCGACCCACACCAAGCTAACCGGTAAGAAACTATCAAAAGGTATCTTGTGTGACGGTGTCGGCAGCGCGCTGGCGTCGGTATTTGGCGCAACCCCATTCTCATCATTCAGCCAGAACGTCGGTATTGTGTCGATCACCGGTGTGGCTAGCCGCCATGTCGTAGCCGTTACCGGTGTGATCATGTTGATTGCCGGTATGTTCCCGAAACTGGGTGGCATTGTGGTCACTATTCCTTCACCGGTGCTTGGCGGTGCAGGACTTGTGATGTTCGCAATGATCATATCTGCAGGGATTGGCATTCTGTCACGAATTAATTTTACCAAACGCAATATGCTAATCATCGCCGTCGGGGTTGCCTCCGGTATGGCGGTCACGGTCCGTCCTGAGATCTTAACTTATATGCCTGATTCAATGCGCGTCATCCTAGGCTCGGGCATCACCACCGGTTCACTGGTTGCACTTGGACTTAACATTGTCTTGGGGATCAACCGTGCCGATGAAGCGGAAAGCGCGAAAGAGAAACGAGAGGCACTGAAAGAGCAAATTAAAGAATGTGAAGCGTGTGAAAAGGCATTGGCCGAGGAAGAGGCAATGCATTCACGCGAGCAGCAAGTTTAAGCCCTACAACAGAACGACTTTTATAAAAATAAACGCTGGAAAAGCGGTGAACCCTACCTCCGCCCAGCACACAAAGATAAGAGGTAATCATGGAATATACCCAATCTATCAAAGCAATTAGAGCGTCAATCTTGGATATCGCAAGGGTTGTCGACAAACCGGAGGAGATAGAGCAGAACATCCGCTTTATCGAAGACGGCTTGATGCTGGTCGACAATGGCCGTATCGAGTGGGTCGGCGAATGGGAAGAAGGAAAAGACAAAATCCCCTCGACGGTACGCATCCGCAGCTATCCAGGCAAGATTGTAATGCCGGGTTTTGTCGATACCCATATCCATTACCCACAGGCCGAAATGGTCGGTGCTTACGGTGAGCAACTGCTGGAATGGTTGAATAACTACACCTTCCCGACGGAAGCCAGGTACAAAGACAAAGACTATTCCCGCGAAATGTCGACCTTCTTTATCAAGCAGCTACTGCGCAACGGTACCACTACTGCCTTGGTATTCGGTACAGTTCACCCTGAATCGGTCGATGCACTGTTTGAGGAAGCCGAGAAAATAAACATGCGGATGATTGCCGGTAAGGTGATGATGGACCGCAATGCGCCAGAATACCTGCTCGATACCCCAGAAATTGGTTACAACCAAACCAAAGAATTGATTGAGCGTTGGCACAAGCGTGGCCGTTTGCTCTATGCCATCACCCCGCGTTTTGCTCCAACCTCTTCGCCGGAGCAACTTGCGATGGCAGGAAAGCTCAAGGAAGAGTATCCAGATGCCTATGTGCACACCCACCTATGTGAAAACAAGAATGAAATCGCTTGGGTGAAAGAGCTCTACCCTGAACAGGATGGTTACCTTGATGTTTACCACCACCATGGTTTGACGGGCTCGAAGAGTGTCTTTGCCCACTGTATCCACCTTGAAGACGAAGAGTGGGATTGTCTGCAAGAAACCGACTCTGCCGTAGCGTTTTGCCCAACCTCTAACCTCTACCTGGGCAGCGGTTTGTTCAAGTTGCAGGAAGCCTGGAAACGCAAGGTGAAAGTGGGTATGGGGACCGATATCGGCGCAGGCACCACTTTCAATATGATGCAAACCCTCAACGAAGCCTACAAGGTTATGCAGTTGCAGCAGCACCGTTTATCAGCTTTCGAAGCGTTCTACCTCGCCACCTTGGGGGGAGCGAAGTCTCTATCGTTGGATCACTTGATCGGTAACTTCGAAGTAGGTAAAGAGGCTGACTTTGTCATTATCGACCCATGTTCGACACCGTTGCAGCAACTTCGCTACGACAGCTCGAAAAATTTGGCCGAGAAACTGTTCATGCTGATGACATTAGGTGACGACCGAAGCATCTACCGAACTTACGTAGACGGTCGCTTAGTGTACGAGCGAGGTTAAATTTTACGCAAACGGTTTCGCCGGAAAATAAGTTTTTGACAATGCAGGGTGAGCAAAGCGTATAATCGCCGCCAATTTACCTTGCCCAGCCCCGGTTTTCACTCTAGGGATATTCCATTTTAGGAAAATGATGGGTTCTGTTAACTGGGGTTGTGTCGATAAAAGTCAGCAACATTTTTAACGTGACAGACAAGTCACAGCCCCAAAAAAGCAATCGATTGCGACGGGGCGGGTTGAGAGGAAGCTCAACGTTTTTCAAGGTGATCAGGCTGCGAGCCTGACGCTAAATTTTACAAGGAATCACATCATGTCTGAAAATAGTTCGATTCATCATGAATCTACAGTTGTAGCAGAAGACACACCCCGTAAAGGCGGGTTGGATGGGTATTTTAAAATCTCCCAACGCGGCAGTAGTGTCAAACAGGAAGTCGTTGCCGGTCTGACGACCTTTTTGGCAATGGTTTACTCCGTTATCGTTGTACCGAGTATGCTGGGTGCCGCTGGGTTCAACCAAGGTGCGGTGTTTATCGCGACCTGTTTGGTAGCCGCTTTCGGTTCACTATTGATGGGCCTATGGGCCAACCTGCCGATGGCGATTGGCTGTGCAATTTCACTGACCGCCTTTACTGCCTTTAGTTTGGTATTAGGGCAGGGGATCAGCATTCCGGTTGCTCTGGGTGCGGTATTCCTGATGGGTGTCGTGTTTACGGGTATTACCGTGACCGGTGTACGTCAGTGGATACTTACCAACCTTCCATTCGGTATTGCCCATGGTACGGGTATCGGTATCGGCCTGTTCTTGCTGTTGATCGCCGCTAACGGTGTTGGTTTGGTTGTTCAGAACCCGCATGAAGGCCTACCTGTTGCGCTGGGTGAATTTACATCACTGCCTGTTATCATGTCTATCGTCGGTTTGGCGGCTATCTTCGGCCTTGAAAAGCGCCGCGTACCAGGCGGTATCCTATTGGTCATTATCGCTATTTCAATCTTCGGTTTGATTTTCGACCCGAACGTGACTTACCAGGGCTTATTTGCGATGCCATCGTTTGGCGCTGAGGGTGAATCGCTACTAGGCACCATGGATATTATGGGCGCATTGAACCCAATCGTGATCCCAAGTGTATTGGCATTGGTCATGACCGCGATCTTCGATGCAACCGGTACTATCCGCGCAGTTGCAGGCCAAGCTAACCTGCTTGATAAAGACGGTCAGATCATCGATGGCGGTAAAGCCCTGACTTCTGACTCGGTCAGTAGTATTTTTGCAGGCTTCGTCGGTGGTGCACCAGCGGCGGTATATATTGAATCTGCAGCGGGTACTGCAGCAGGCGGTAAAACTGGCCTGACTGCAACAGTAGTCGGTGGCTTGTTCTTGCTGCTATTGTTCCTATCGCCTATCAGCTACTTGGTGCCAGCTTATGCTACAGCGCCAGCGCTTATGTACGTTGGTCTGCTAATGATGAGCAATGTTAGCAAGTTGGATATGGCTGATTCCGTTGATGCGCTATCTGGCCTTGTGTGTGCGGTATTTATCGTACTAACAGGTAACATCGTTACCGGTATTATGCTTGGCTTTGGCTCTCTCGTTATTGGCCGCGTAATTTCAGGTGAAGCAAAACGCCTAAATGTCGGTACTGTAATCATCGCCATTGTGCTGATAGCCTTCTACGCCGGTGGCTGGGCGATTTAAACTCCCTAACCCCTCACTGGAAACAACACAATTTGGTTAGTAAACAAAACGCCCCTCATTAAATGGTGAGGGGCGTTTTTGTATTTGAGGGGGAGCTTTGTATCTAAAGGAAATACCTATTTGGGCTCGGTTACAGTCTTCATAATATTTGCCAGTGCTTTGCTTACTTTATCGATTGTAGCATCGCACTTAGCGACTTTTCCTTCAATGTGGTGGCGGTCGGCGATATAGGCCGGGTCGTTGTATAAAACCCAAACCTCGTCATCGCTATTTTGCATCACCAAGGCTTTTTGCGGCAGGTCAATTGCTGTTGTCTGTTGGCACTCCATGAGTATAGAGCCGACTTTGGGGTTGCCGAAAATGAGTAGCTCAGTGGGACGAAGGGTAACACCGACTTCGCTGGCTGACTGGCTGTGCTTGACATGGGCAAACAGCGTCATGCCTTTTTCATCCAACACCTGCTTCAGTTTTTCAACGGTTTCTTGGACAGAATGGGGGCTCTGCACGGTAATGAGGCCACTATCCGCGAACGTTGGAAAACTTATCCCTAAACCTAAAGAAAGTATTAAAACGAATAGCTTGTTTTTCATTACCGGCTCCCAATATTCGAAATGCTCACTGTTCCCTTTATCGTAATGAAGATAGTTGTGAAGATCTGAATGTTCAATAAACGTTTAGCCTTCCTGAAGCCACTGCACAATGAAATCCGCCACACTTTGCGGGGTGTTTGAATCCAAATAGGGAAGTAGGCATCCTTCAGGGGCAGCTTCATCGCTGGCAAAGGCAATAATGTTTTTATCTTGAGGATAAAATAGCGGCTTGCCATAACTTGGACGGTGTACTTCAATTTTGGCAATCGGCTCATCACGGAAACCTTCAACCAGAATTAGGTCTAATTTGCTGTGGTCGAGTTGCGACAGGCACTCATCAAGCTGAGGTTCATCACGATCAGGCTCCGCGTACTCAAAGTAGAGCATGTGCCGAGCTTTGGTGGCTAGCAAGGTTTGGCTACACCCTGCATGGCGGAGCCGGTAACTGTCTTTGCCGGGCTTGTCCGGATCGATATCATGATGGCTGTGTTTGACCAAGCCAATTCGTAGCCCGTTTGATTTTAATAATGGAATGAGGTTTTCAAGGAGGGTTGTTTTGCCTGAGCCACTGTAACCCGCAAAGCCAATAACTGGTGCCATTTTGATTTTGAAATGCTTAAAAATAATACCTTGAGTGTGATTCAATGTGTTGGCCTGAACAAACCCGTTTGCGCTTTAAAACCATTTGGTTAGGGCAAGCCAGAATAAGGCGGCTTGCGTTTCAAACACTGTATCAAAATTGAGGAAATTGCGTTTTTTCCCCATCAACCTCATGTTTCCTACTACATTTATTGAGTACATCACAGGCATCTGCTATTACCATTAAGTAAGGTAATAAAAATGCCTTAATCGCTTACCATACAGTTTTTTGACAGGAAGTCGTGGTATTGGTGGTAAGTACTCATAATCGCATCAGGGAGAGTGCAATGTGGGCAACATTGGATTTTGAAGCATCCGGTCTTTCCGGACAATCCTACCCGATTGAGGTGGGATACTCGCTACCAGATGGTTCTGCGAACAGTCTACTCATCAACCCGTTAACGGCAGGTGATCCTTGGCAACACTGGGATGATCATGCGGAGTTGGAAATTCATCAAATCTCGCGCCAGAAGCTGCACGAAGAAGGGCTTCAGGTTGTCGATGTGTGCCAGCACCTCAATGCCGTATTAGGAAAATACGAACTTGTTTTCTGTGATAGCCAGTGGGATTTATTTTGGTTGGGGCGTTTGTACCATGCTGCCCATATGAGGCCATCGTTTACCCTGACTGAAGTCGGTTTGTGGCTATTAC
>NZ_JACSOF010000072.1:0-31446 GCF_014349205.1 Photobacterium sp. BZF1 | reverse complement strand
CAGATTTACAGTACGCGTGGCACATAAATAGCTCATATTCGATTACGTTTTATACTAAACAAGCTATTTTTTAACCTTGATAAATTCAACAATCGACTTTGCAACTGGGTCCGTTGTTTTAGGCGATAAGATGTCCCCAGCGAGAACATGTTGAAGTTTATCACCACTATCAGCAATAACGATTGATTGGCGGTTTGCTGTAGGTAGTCGTTCCAGCATCGCTTGTGTTTTAGCAATATCAACAATTCGGTCTTGTTCGGAATAAAGCGTTAATACTGGCGTTATGATATGTTCCACAGGTTGATTACGCGTCACATCAACAACTCCCATCATAGTCACTAATGCTTCAACGGGATATCGCGTTGTCCAAAATTGGGCTTGTTGCTCATTGACTGGCTTCCATTGACGGTAATCACCTACAATCAGCCTAGCTATCTCGTCACCCAGTGGCAACAACAGCAGTTCTGCATTACTATCTGCCGGTCCCAGATTCGGAGAAATTAACACCGTATGGCTAAGCTGGGACAGCTCTGGTTGGGCAGCCAACCACAAAGCTAATGTCCCTCCGGTTGAAAGGCCGATAACAACCACTTTATCGCCTAACTTTGCTCCTATGTCATAAGCATGGCGAGCATCATTAAGCCAATCGTTCACCGTTACGGATTTCATGACATCAGCAGGACGACCATGCCCTTTAAGACGGGCTTCAAATAAGTTGGCTTCCAACTGGTTTGCAACCAAGTGTGCCAGCGGTGCGGTATCCTGTCGGGAGGATGAAAATCCATGCAAGTACACAACAGAATATGCCGTTCGGCGATTAGGCTCCCCCGCCCAGGTTATCTTTTTTTCAGTCCCCGGCATGATATCAGGGTAACGATGCTCTTGGGCTGTGACAAAACCTTCTATATCTTGCGGAATCATTAGCTCCTGGTAGGAAAAAGAAGTGTCTACCCTAGGGCTGAATGTATATAGCCCAGCAAGTATTGCGGCAATAACAATGACCCATTGAGACTTTTTCATTTTAACCTTCAGGCTCTCTTTCTAAATAGGGTTAATCGGCTAAACACAGTTTACGGTTTTGCGAATTAATCATGCTGTCATTCGAAATCACGTAATAGTAGAACTCTTCCTTCATTTCATACTTCTGGATAAAGGTCCTAATATGGTTAAGCAGGCTTTTCGCCTCATTGTAACGGTATAAATAGTCTTTATCACATTCGTTCACTACAGCAAGGTCAACCCGGAGCTCATTGAATTGGTCCATCAAATGACTAACCCTCTCTTCATTCTGTTTTTCAAGTGCTGAGCTCGCATACAGTTTCTCAAACTCAGCCCGTTTTCTCTCCCATTCATCAACATCTGATATCTTGGCACTGATTTCTGCTTCTTGTGATTTAAGCTGAGCAAGCTCTTGATCCACCATCAATTGGGACTGATTCAGTTTCCTCCGCTGTTTGGCAATTGCACTATTTAGATCTTTTTCAAAACGCCGCTGTAAGCTGTAGAGCTGAGAGCTCTTTTTCTTCAGTGCTTTCTGTGAGTCTGCAAATTGCTTCTCAAGATCGGCAATTTCACTGTTCTTATCCACTAACAGCGCACTGCTTGCATTGATTTCCTGCTTAAGGAAAACAGTGTTTTCGTCCAAGTCTCCCAGTCGCTCGTCCAGTTCATCTATCACCAACTGCTGCTCTTCCAACTGTGCTTGTTTTGAGATTAATTGCTGTTGAAATTCATCAATCAGCGATTGTTTATCCAGTAACTGTTGCTCGTAATCATCAAACTGTTTTTGTACCGAGAGATAATCCATCTTCCCTTGATTGAGTTGCCAATAGAAGTAGCCTACTTGAGCGACAAGAACAGCGATAATAATGCCCGCTAGCGTGACTAACCGACGCGGAGAAAACATGGATGCCTGCTCATGCTGAACCAAGAGTGATGAAGATTCCTTTGCCCTACCTTTTCTTCTTTTCATATCATCCCTCTTGAGCTGCTGTTGAACTAACCCCGACTTTTACATGGCATTTAGGGCAAATGTATGACCTCTTATTGATTTCAGCATGGCAAGATGGGCAAGAAATATGTTTTCTGTCTTTGCTCATATAAATCAGTAAAGCACCAATAGGGCCCAACACGTAACCCAATAAAATCCCGGCGATTAAGTTCCCCTTTTGGTAGCCTATGTAAGTCGATAGGCAGAAGAATGCTAAATAAAAGAGAAACCAAAATACGATTCCAAATTCCATATGTTCACCACTGATTATGATTCTCTGAATGCTCGGTAATAAGAATTAAATAATGGTGCTGTGAAGTAATCCCACATGGTTTGTGCTTCCAGCAAAATAAAGACTTCTGTCGGCATCCCCGGATAGAGTTCGATGTGGCTAAGAGAAGCGACTTCATCTTTATCCAGTTTTACCCGGACTAAATACCCCGTTGGTTGCTGCTGTGACTTTGGCTGCAACCGGTCCGCTGCAACATAAATCACCTCGCCATGAACAGGTGGTGTGCGCCTGACATTGTAGGCGCTCAACCTTACCCTCGCCTCCAACCCATTGTGCACCACATCAATATCTTCCGGCTTGACCAAGGCTTCGACAATCAGCTCATCGCTGTCTGGAACAATCTCTAAAATAACGTCACCAGGGTTGATTACCCCACCAATACTGTGAACATTAAGACCAACAACCGTCCCTGTGTGTTCACTACGTATGGTTACCCGGGAGCGAATATCCGTGGCGGCGTTTAACGACTGAACCACATCCCGCCAGTCCCTTTCAACCGTTGCCAACTCAGCCGCTCGCTGCTGCTCCCACTCAACCGTTTCAGATTGGTGATCTTGTTCAAGAGTACGGAGTTGGCCTTCAAACACATCAATTTGTGCCGTTAATTCAGCAACTTGTGCTTCAATGCCGGCTTGGTAACGCTGCAACTCAAGCATACGGGTCTTGGACACATAACCTTTTTCCAGTAAACCTGCTGTCATCGTGATCTCTTGGGTGACCAAAGATAACTGCCGGTTAATCGCTTTTAACTGGAAACTCGCCCCCCGCAATTGCTCTTCCAATACCATACTTTTTTGTTGGTATTGGCCTTGAGCTAAATCACGACGCAATATCGACTGCTGGAACTGAAGTTGCTGGGTGTTGACGATATTGACAAGTTCGGTTTCCTCAACGTCATGCTGGTCTTGGTATGTCCATGTTATCTGGCGCTCTTGCGCAAGCTCTGCTTTTAATCTGTCATGCCGCGCATTCAATGTCGCTGCACGGAGTACCAGACGGCGGTAATCCGATTCCGCCTTAGTATTAGACAATTCCAGCAACACATCTCCGGTCTCGACATGCTGACCTTCCTGCACATAGATGGCCTTAACCCAACCACCTTGTAAGTGCTGTACTTTCTTACGTTGGGATTCAACCACCAGTGTACCTTGTGCGATAGAGGCTGAATCTAGTGGTGCAGTTAGAGCCCACACCAAAAATCCCCCAACCGATGCCACTAAAAAGGCGCAACCAAAACGAATGATGCCACGGGTATCAAAACGCTGCTTATCCATGCTTGGCTCCTTTGCTTGCCGGTTTGGAACTTCCTGCTGCGGCTTCGGTTGTATTGTCCACACCGGACATGGCCCCGAGAAACTTATCGCACGTGCCTGCTTTTTCTATCTTCCCGTCTTTGAGTACGATGACCCAATCCATTTGCCGCAGGAAACCGGGCCTGTGACTGATCATCACCACCGTGATTTGATTCTCTTTGCAATACTGCAGCACGATAGCTAATGCTACCTCGCCTTCTGGGTCCAAGTTGGAATTTGGTTCATCAAGAACTAACACACTCGGATTGGAAAAAATCGCCCTTGCCAGCCCTATCCTTTGCTTTTGGCCTCCAGAAAGCTGGACTCCCCCTTCGCCTAAATACGTGTCATAACCTTGCGGCAAAGAAATGATCAGCTCGTGGATACAGGCTAAACGGGCAGCATGGATAATATCGGCGGCAGGGGCATCGGAAAAACGACAGATATTTTCGGCCACAGTACCAGCGAGTAAGCCAACCTCCTGTGGCAGATAACCGATATGCTTGCCAAATTGCTCCTCCGGCCAAAGATCAATTGCAGCACCATCGATCTTGATGCTGCCCATACTGGGTTTGTGGATCCCCATGATCAATGCCGCAAGGGTGGACTTGCCAGAGCCGCTGTTACCCATGATGGCCAATGCATTCCCAGCCCCCAGCTTAAAACTGATATTTTGCAACACCGGTTGGCCCTGATGCTGGAATTTGAGCCCAACGTTATGGAGCAACAGCTCTCCTTTAGGCTCAGGCAGTTCGGTCTGTGGCTCGGACAACTGACTGTCTTCATAGTGGTTCAGTCTTTTATAAGCCTGTAAGGCACTAAACCACGTTTTCCAGCCGCTCACGGCCTGTTCAAAGGGTGATAGGACGCGGGCCATGATGATCGAACTTGCGATGATCGCCCCGGCACCTATTTGATTTTGCAGCACCAACACCACACCCGCCGTCAAAATAATTGCTTGTAGCAAGGTTCTGAAATAACGGCTGATTGAGAGCAGTTGCCCAGTGCGGGCATTGAGACGCCACTGCAGGTCCAATAATTTGAAGTTGCGCCGGTTCCATAAGGAACCAACACTGTCGGCCATGCCCATTGCCCTTAGTGTAGGGGCATTCCTTAGAAAGTCGTTCAGTTCCATGCTCGTTTTAACACTAAGTGCTTGAGCTTGCTCACTCGGCTTCTTCGCTGACAGCATCATGACAACGGCAAGTACACAGAACACTAGGCAGCCAACCAACGCGATAATACCGAGCACTGGATGTAAAACGAACAGGATCAATAGAAACAGTGGCACCCATGGGATATCAAAGATGGCCGAAGTGGAAGGCGTGACTAGAAATTGACGAAGCTCTGTGAGATCTTGGAGGCCCTGCTTTTCTATTCGGTTCATTTTGGACGAGCGACGAATACTGTCAGCCAGAAGCGATGAGCTCAGTGACACATCCAATTTCAACCCTGAACGCTGCAATAGCAAGGTTCTGACGTGCTCTATTATTGCTTGAGCTGTCAATAACCCAACGGCGACAACCATCAATGCCATCAGCGTATCCACACTTGCGCTACTCAACACACGGTCGAACAATTGCAAGCTATATACAGGCAACGTCAATACTAAGAAGTTGATCGCCAAACTAAATAGAGCGACGAAATACAAATCCTTTTTACACGCTGCTAATGCCTTTGCTAACGTTTCCTTAAGCAAAACTCTTCCCCATACGCCACTGGTAGTATATGAATTATAGGACAAGCCAAAAAAATACAATAAAGAATTTGTAGATAATTAATTAAACATCAAACAGTTAACTACGAGATCGGTGTCACATTTTTACTCTGAACACATAGCAAACTATGCCAACTTGTAGGTTAACCCGATATAACTATTAAGAAGTCACGAAATGGAATGCGGTCGTAATGCCTAAAGCAGCTTTGGAAATCGGAAAAGCAAAATGGAAAAAAGCATTGCGTACGGCATTGTGTTGTTTGTTGTTGATACCATTTTCAGTATTGGCTGCATTTAATACCGAAACGGAAGAGCCGGAGCCTAGCTTTTACGGTGGTCGCAGCGTCACCCACAACAATCAAGGTGTACCCAATAGCGATATCCAATTCCAACGTCGTACTATCGCTCCCCCTATCATTGCCGAAGAACAACCCGAAAAAGTTGAGCAAGAAACGGATACAATATTTGTCTCAGCAAATTCTGTTGCTGCACCGCCCACCGAACGGCTTACTCCCGTTGCACTTAGCCGTAACGAGAACCTATTGGCTAAAAAGGCCTATTATTATTTCGAACAAAATTGGAATGAAGAAACTGGGCTCATAAATTCTGTCCAAGGCTACCATCACAGCACGATGTGGGATGTGGCTAGTGGCATCGCAGCCATACTCTCAGCCGAAGGGCTCGAGCTTATGACAACAGAAGAAGCGGATAACAAGCTACAAAAGACTTTAGATACCCTTGGCAATCTCCCTCTTTACGACAACGCTTTACCAAACCGTGAATACAATACGCATACCGCAAAGCCATCAGGGCGTTACAGTAAAAGCAGTTCTAACGGCAATGGCTGGTCGGCATTAGATATTGGTAGGCTATTAATTTGGCTTGAGATAGCTCAAGCCCATAAACCCCAACTGGCACCAAATATTGAACGTATCCTGGATAAATGGAGTTTGGATAAAGCCGTTTCCCAAGGCACTTTATACGGCGAACTGAAAACATCCCAAAAGCGCCATTACCGCCAAGAAGGGCGGTTGGGATACTTACAATATGCAGCATCCGGATTCGACCTCTTCGGCTTTGATGTCAATACGGCCTACGAGCAAGAAAACATTGGCGAAGTGACTGTGGACGGCATTAACCTACTGATTGATAAGAGGAACCTACCCTACTTCACCACCGATCCCTATGTACTCTACGCCATTGAGATCGGCCCGACCGAACAGTGGTGGAACCAACTGGATAACCTTTTTCAATTACAGAAAATGAAGTCTAGCGAAGAGCCAATGAGTTGGGTATTCGCCGAAGACGCCATGAGCCGCTCGCCCTGGTTTTCATACAACAATATCTATATCTACGGCAGCACATGGTTAAGCATTGCCCCAGGCGGCAAACCCGTCGAAAACCCACAAATATTCAGCAATAAAGTCGCTTTCGGAATGAGTGTTTTATTTGAAGGTGATTATTTCAGTCAGCAATTATCTGATGAGGTGATAAATAACAGCCTGACCCACAGAGCGGTACCGACCGGCGTTTACTTAAATGGCGGCCCAAACAGTGCCTATAACATTAACACTAACTCACTGATATTAAGTGCATTGTGGTACAAAAAACGCCGTTATATCCCACTCATCAAACCGAGCTAATATGCAAATTGCATAGTATTTCGGACAATTTGCAAAGTGCGTTGCATATATTTAATTTCCGTCTCAGATCCAATACAGGTTAGCAAGTGTAGGACAAAAAAATCCTGCTAATTTTATACCCTGATAGCTCAATAAACTTACTACTAGCTCACTCTTATTTCCAAAGGATCTGTATTTATGTTGTTACGATCTCTCAGTAAATCGGCAGGTATTATCACTATGCTCGCTCTATCTCCCTTTTCGCTTGCCACTACCTCGATTGAAGACCCTTTAACTGAGCTAAATCCTCAATTTTGGTGGAAATCTGATGGTTGGAGTAATGGCTTTCCTTTCTATAGTCGCTGGGAAGGAGAATCCATTCATTTTTCCGAACAAGGCATGACAATCACTTTGAACCATGCTCCCAATGGTACCGATGATTTTGAATTTCAATCCGGGGAGTTGAGAAGCCATGACTACTATGGCTATGGTTGCTACGAAGTTGAAATGAAACCTATTGCGGAGCCGGGTGTTATCAGTTCATTCTTTTTATTTGCGGGGCCATATGATAAACCCGAAGATGGCAACGGCATGCACAACGAAATCGATATCGAGTTCCTTGGCAACAATACCAATGTCATGCAGGTAAACTTCTGGACCAATGACGATCGCTATGCACGCAGCCACGAGCAGTTAATCTACTTGGATTTTGATGCCTCCGAAGATTTCCATCGCTATGGCATCAAATGGACCAAAGGCGCAATCAAGTGGTATATCGATGGCAAGCTGGTTTATAAAGTAAAAAACCGCAGCGATGATCCGATCCCTTCAGTGAAAGACAGCCGCCTTCGAATCATGGCCAATGTATGGGCAACAGATGAGAGGATCTCGAATTGGGCAGGCGAGTTCAGCAAAGATCCCAACACGTCAGTGGCCGCAGAGTACAAGAACTTTCGTTTTACACCTGGCGGGAAGTGTTCATTAAGAGACTAGATAGCGTATCTAACGACCATCATGAGCGCTTGACCCGCACTACTTTCATAACCTCAAAACTCAAACCAGCCACAACCTCTGTGGCTGGGTAATAAGTTAAGTTCACCTTTGCCCCAGCCAGTGATTGGTACTTTTTCTTACGCTTGAATTTAAACGGTACATCGTAGCCTTCAAGCATCAAAGAGTGCATGATCCAGTCACCAGCTTCACGCTGAGTATGGGATACAACCTTCTTGTTTTCAGAGTGGATAAGTTCGTTATGTTGATTAAGCAGCTTATCAACATCAGATTTCATCATTTGGCCTTTATCTGATTTATATCACTAGTGAGACAGACAGTACCGGATTGCCTTCTTATACTCAAATGGTCCTTAGGTCTTATATTGCAGTTCAAAGTGATCATGGTGTGCATGCACCATCGATACATACAAAAACAGAGTGCATCGCACTCTGTTTTCTTTTATGTATCGGTAACTTTCGGATCAGAAAGACAAAAACACACCGGCAATTGTCGCACTCATCAGGTTAGCCAAAGTCGCTGCAAAAATCGCTTTGAAGCCTAGGCGGGCAATATCAGGACGTCGGCTTGGTACGACGCCACCTAGCCCCCCCATCAACATTGCAATTGATGTCAGGTTAGCAAAACCACAAAGGGCAAAGGTCACAATAGCTTGAGAGTGGTTACTTAGCTGATCTTTCACCGCCATAAGATCGGCAAACGCAACGAATTCGTTCACTGCAATCTTCTTACCAATCAGGCTAGCTGCCACTGTCGCTTCAGACCATGGTACACCAATCAGCCAAGCAACAGGTGCAAACAAGTAACCGAAGATTAGCTCTAGACTAAGGTTGTCTATCCCCGTCCAGTCACCAACATGCGCGAGGCCACCGTTGATCAATGCAATCAAACTGATAATTGCCAACAAGCTTGCACCCACCGCCATAACAATCTGCAAGCCGCTCAACGCACCCTGAGTTGCTGCATCAATAATGTTAACTGGCTCATCGTCAGCACCTTCATCTGCTGCATTGTCATCGTTGATAATTTCAGTTTGTGGGACCAGAATTTTAGCCATCATCAAACCTGCTGGAGCCGACATGAAGCTAGCAGCAATAAGGTAGCTGATATCGACACCAAGGCCCGCATAACCCACCAAGGTACCACCAGCAACAGAGGCCAAGCCGCCAACCATTACGGCAAACAATTCAGAGCGGCTCATTTTGGCAAGATACGGACGAACAACCAAAGGCGCTTCCACCGAGCCGACGAAAATATTCGCAGTAGCAGACATGGATTCTGTACGGCTTGTGCCTAGTAGACGCTGAAGCAAACCACCGATGCTACGGATGATAAAGCCCATCACGCCTAGGTAGTACAACACAGAGATCAGTGCAGAGAAGAAGACAATCGTCGGCAGGACATTGACCGCGAAGATGAAACCAAGTTTAAACTGAGCCAGTTCACCAAATAGGAACTCAGTGCCCACACGGCCGTAGTCGATAATACCGGAAACCGCCGCTGAAACAGAGTTAAGGATCTCACGGCCTACAGGCACGTATAAGATAAAGCCTGCAAAAACCAGCTGAATGGCAAAGGCGCCACCCACAGTACGCCAGTTGATTTCACGGCGATTTTCAGAAAATAGAACTGCAACCGCAAAAAGCGTTACGACGCCTAGTGCACTGACCAGATAGCTCATGGTCAAACTCCACAAATTTGTTAGTAAACGATTGCGGAGGCATTCTATTCAGAATTAAAACCGTGACAAGGATCAACTTGTTACACATATTTACACTTTAGCCACATCCCACTTGGGATCTGGCTATTTATAAGCCAAATCATGCCTAACAGCCATGATTGGTGCAAATAGAGGATACTATTGTCACTACAGTTGACAATAAACCTACCTGATACAGCTTTCAGGCTGCGAAAACGATTTCGTCTTCCTTGCTATTTGGTGATTAAAGCACCTTATCCCAATACACAGGTTCGCCAATTTGCTTTCGGATAAAAGTTAGAAAAGCCTGTACCTTCTTGGGTAGGTATTGGTAACGGGGATAAACGGCGTATAAAGGCATGTGCTGTGACAGATGCCAATCAGGCATTAAACGTATTAAACGTCCTTCCTGGAATTCCTTGTCCAGTAAATATGTCGCTAAGTACCCTACCCCGTGACCCGCCAGGGTGGCATCCAAGATCGCATCGGCGGAGTCTACCCGGTAGTTACCCGAAACTTTGATATTTTGCTGCTCGCCATCTTTTTCAAAACTCCAAACATTGTCTTTGCGCTCTCTGCTGTAATAAGTGATGCAGTTATGGCTATCTAGATCCTGGGGCTGATAAGGTACACCGCGGCGGGCAAGGTAATCAGGACTGGCGGCCAACACAAAGTGACAATCAGCCAAATGCCGAGCAACAAAGCCTTCCGGCGGTGAGTCTGTCATACCAATCCATAGATCCAGTTGCTCAGCAATCAAATCAACCTTGTGATCAAATAAGCTCATCTCTACATCTAGCTGAGGATATTGCTGATGAAACGCAGCAAGATATGGCGCTATATGGTGACGGGCAAATGACTGGGCGCTGCCAACCCGCAAGATTCCCTGCATACTATCGGTGCTTTGGACTAACTCACTTTCTGCTTCATTTATTTCAGCGGCAATATTGGCGCAATGAACAGCAAACCGCTCTCCGGCCTCGGTAAGTGAAAAGGAGCGGGTTGTACGCTGTACTAACTGCACCCCTAGCCTTTGTTCCAGTTGCTGTACCTGCTTACTGACTTGGGTTCGTGAAATATCAAGCAACTGAGCGGCCTTGGTGAAACTACGTTGGTGAGTCAATGCATTGAACACCACCATCTGTTGGGCTTTTTTTATCATTCTTCGGTTAATCACAAACTTTCTATTGGAGGTAATAGTAACAGAGGCCGGTGCCAGCATTGATCTTCTGATGGCTTTTTAATCAGTTAACAGCCATTTCTTTCTCGCTCGGTCATGATGACTGTCACAAAAGTATGGGTCTCTACGAAATGAACGGTCAAAAATGCCTTTGATCCCGACAAGCAGCGCCTATTTTTGGAAAAAAAATAGAAAAATTTTTTTATCGATAGAAGCTGCAAGTTTTGTCATAGGTTGCAAGGCACTGAAATATAACTGTCACAATCGCGAAAATCGACACACCACTTGGCACCAACAACACTCAACAGTGTAAAAATCTACAAAAACACACCTAGATGGATTTTAAAACCAAAAATACATACTCATTAATGACTTGTAACGCCAGTCTCACTACCAAGAATAAAACACATATACAACTAGAGTCACCTCATAAAAACGCCAATCATACCCGATAGCTATATAGATGATTCTTTTGGTAATTGGTTTGTTATCGTAAAATATGCACTTGTCAGAACTGGAATGCAGATCAAACTGGACACTTATTAAACATTTATGAAGAGCGTCATAGAGTGTTCAAACTACTGAAACATTACTGTCATACTTCTTCCCTAATCTTTGCCTCGTTCATTCAAAACCTATTGGCAATACGGCCAGCTTTTTAAGGATTAGGAAAATGAAAACAAAGGTTATCGGCGCACTAGCCCTAGCAGGTTCAATGGTATTTAACCCAGCAATCGCAACTGAAACTGTTTCTGTTGTAGGTTCGAACTCTGTTACACCTATCATGGAAGTTCTAGGTGAGACCTACGCACAATCTAACGACGTAACTGTTGAAGTTCAGGGCCCAGGTTCATCTGCTGGTGTTCGAGCTGCTCAAGACGGTTCTTCTGACCTAGGTATGAGCTCTCGTGAGCTTAAAGATTCTGAGAAATCAGACAACCTAAAAGAAGTTGTTATCGCTCGTGACGGTATCGCTGTTGTTGCTCACCCAAGCAACCCAGTTAACGACCTATCTAAAGAAGAAGTTACTAAAATCTACAAAGGCGAAATCACTAACTGGAAAGAAGTTGGTGGTGAAGACAAGCCAATCGTAGTTGCTACTCGTGATACAGCTTCTGGTACTCGTGGTGCTTTCGAAGACATCATGGACCTTAAAATGGAAGTAAATGGCCAATCTGTTTCAGCTATCTCTCAGCGTGCACAGGTTGCAAGCGGCAACGGTCAGCTTAAGACTATCGTAGCTAACAACCCATTTGCTATCGGTTACATCTCTCTAGGTTCTGTAGACGAGTCTGTGAACGCACTGTCTATCGACAACAACGAGCCATCTGTTGAAGCTATCCAGGCTGGTGAGTACGGTGTTCAGCGTCCATTCCTAGTACTTTACAAAGAAGGCCGCCCTTCTCAGGCTGCTCTAGACTTCCTAGCTTGGATTGAAAGCTCTGAAGCACAGAAGATTGTTGCTGATAAAGGCTACATCGCTGTTAAGTAAGTAAACGCTTTATTTACCGGTCATCATCAGATGATGGTGACCGGTTTTGTTGATTCCTCGGTATTCGGATAAACCTTGTTTAGCCAATATCTGGAGTAAAAATATGACCATCGCAAATAACATTGAAAGTTCAGCTAAAGGCTCTTCGCTTAAGGCAAAAGATAAAGTCGACTGGCGCGAACTGTTTTTTAAATATCTATTTTTATCGAGTGCTGCACTTGGCATTCTATCGCTAATCTTAATTGGCTACTTTATTTTCCGTGAAGGCTACGATGCCTTTGCCCAAGCCGGTGTTGGTTCTATCGTATTCGGTACCAACTGGCTTCCACCAGCGCTTTACGGTATCGCTCCGATGATCGTAGCCTCTGTAGTGTCTACTGCAGGTGCGGTTGTTCTGGGTGTGCCAATCGGCGTACTGACTGCGATTTTCATTGCCGAGGTAGCTCCTAAGCGCCTTGCCAATACAATCCGTCCGATGATTGAACTACTAGCTGGTATCCCGTCTGTTGTATACGGTTTCTTCGGCTTGGTTATTATCGTACCCCTAATTCAAGATGTTTTCGCTGTACCTGCGGGTAACACTATCTTGGCCGGTATCATCGTTCTTGCGGTGATGATTCTGCCAACCGTTATCACAGTATCTGAAACATCAATCCGCGCTGTACCGCGTACCTACAAAGAAGGTTCGTACGCTCTGGGTGCATCGCAGATGTTCACTATCTTTAAGCTGCTAGTACCAGCTGCCCGCTCAGGCATCATGACAGGCGTTATCCTGGGTGTTGCTCGTGCACTGGGTGAAACCATGGCAATTATCATGGTAATGGGTAACTCTCCTGCAATGCCACAAGGCCTGCTGGATTCGGCCCGTACCCTAACGGCTAACATTGCGATTGAAATGTCATACGCAACTGGCCTGCACGCAAGTGCTCTTTACGCAACGGGTATCGTTCTTCTGGTCTTCATCATGGTACTAAACGGCGCGCTTCTTTATCTGAACCGTGAGCGTGCGAGGTAATCACTATGGCTCTTAAAGGTACAAATACACAAAAGCAGCAGATGAAAGATAAAATTTCTCTGGCGCTTATCTGGTCGGCAGCCTCTATCACTGTAGGCTTCCTGGTGTGGGTTGTTTGGTACATCCTAAGCAACGGCCTGTCTTACGTAGACTGGACGTTCATCACCAGCGACTACACCACCATCGGTCAAGAGTCAGGTATCTGGCCAATGATCGTGTCAACCCTATACATGGTTGCCGCTTCAATCGGTGTCGCTGCACCACTAGGTATCATGACTGCTATCTACCTGACCGAATACGCGAAGGTAGGCAGCAAGCTAGTAAAAGTGATTCGTTTCTGTACTGAATCACTGGCCGGTATCCCGTCGATTATCTACGGTCTATTCGGTATGACATTCTTCGTTGTCGTAATGGGCTTCGGTTACTCTATCCTGTCAGGTGCCCTGACCCTGAGTATCCTGATTCTGCCAGTTATTATCCGTACAACTGAAGAAGCACTAATGGCTGTTCCTCAGACTTACCGTGAAGGTTCATATGGTCTGGGTGCATCTAAGATTTACACCATCTGGAGACTAATCCTACCTAGCGCTATGCCAGGTATTGTTACCTCCATCATCCTCAGTGTAGGTCGTGTTATCGGTGAATCAGCACCGGTCTTCATGACTGCAGGTATGGTTGCCCGTATCCCAGAGAGCATGTTCGACTCTGGCCGTACGCTAACCGTTCACCTGTACAAACTAACGCAGGAGCTATACACAATTCACGAATGGAACCAGGCATATGCAACCGCCACCATTCTAATCATTGTTGTTCTTGTTATTAACTTGCTAACGAAGCTTATCGCTAGCCGATTCAATACTGCGACTTACTAATTTTGAGGAAGAGAACCATGAATAAATTTAGCATTGAAAATCTAGACCTATACTACGGCGAAAACCAGGCACTTAAGCAAATCAACCTGCCAATTCCTAACCGTCAGGTAACCGCGCTTATCGGCCCATCTGGCTGTGGTAAGTCAACCCTACTACGTTGCCTGAACCGTATGAACGACCTAATTGAAGGCGTGAAAATCGAAGGCAAGCTATCGATGGATGGCGAAGACGTATACGGCAACATCGACGTAGCTCAGCTTCGTATCAAAGTCGGTATGGTATTCCAAAAGCCGAACCCGTTCCCAATGAGCATCTACGAGAACATTGCTTACGGTCTTCGTGCTCAGGGCGTTAAAGACAAGAAGATCCTAGACGAAGTAGTTGAGCGTTCTCTACGCGGCGCGGCACTTTGGGATGAAGTTAAAGACCGTTTGAAGTCACACGCATTCGGCCTATCAGGTGGTCAGCAGCAACGTCTGTGTATCGCCCGTACTATCGCAATGGAGCCAGAAGTGATCCTGATGGATGAACCAACATCAGCACTTGACCCAATTGCGACCAAGAAAATTGAAGATTTGATGGAGACGCTGAAAAAAGACTTCACCATCGTTATCGTTACCCACTCCATGCAGCAGGCGCGTCGTATCTCCGACCGTACCGCCTTCTTCTTGATGGGTGAGTTGGTTGAGCACGATTCAACAGACGTGCTATTCAGCCAGCCAGCAGATGACCGTACTCGCGGTTACGTAAACGGTGACTTTGGTTAATAGCCTTTTTAATCGCTTCCTCAAATCGTATGCAGAATTTTGACGAATAATAATAGCGATGGTAAATATTGCCCCCTCATGTAGGGGGCCTTTTTTTATCTGTCGCTTCCCCCTACTTTCTTTCTCATTTTCCAGAAATTAAGCCAGCACCCAGCCGTTTGATCTCTATGTTTATTGTTACGTAGCTATCCCTCGGAGTCTGTCACCTATGCGCTGGCTAGTTGTCTTCACCCTTTTCTTTTCCCTACTCTCCTTTGCCGAAGAGGCAGAACAAGCCCCCGAGCCCAAACCTGATGAGTTTGCCAAGATAGAGCAGATGGAAGCAGAGATGGGGGAACTCTACAAGGAGTCGCTGGATAAAACCGGCACTGCCAAAAGCATCATTGATATGCAGATGCTTAATAAGAACGAGGATATCCGCGCTGAGCTACAGAAACTGATCAACAACCGAACCGAAGAAAATACTGATAGGGTCATCGGCTTTGTTAACGATCAGATCGAGTACCTCACCCTCGCCATTGAATTTCTTGCCGAGCAGGTTACCAAACTACAGAATGATCTCGATAGTGCCGACCAAGAGCAAAAACTGATCATCCAAAAGACCCTTAATGAAACAACCGCTTTTTACCACACGATTCTTGGCGAGCAATGGACAAATTTTGGCTGGCTAGAGTTAATGGGTAAGCCGAATGATGAAAGCAAAGAAGCCCTGATAAAAGACATTGATCAAAGGCTAGACTTCCTGTCAGCCAAACTCTCGTTCGATAACCAACAAGAAAGTATGTTGGCTGGCCAACTAAGATCAGCCACCGAAGAAGAGAAAGCCTCGCTTCAACTCCAGTACATTCACGCCCAGCGTCAGGTGGTCGGTGATATTGAAGGGCTACAGTTTATTGTCGATCTTGCCAACAAGATGGGGTTAGACACTACCGACTACACCAAACAGTTATTTGTTGTCTCAGGTAACCTAACCAATGAACTCCTTGATATAAAAGTGCTTTGGTCATTACTTTCAGACGGTTTGAAAGACTTCCGAGACTATTTGGCACAAAATACACCTTCTGCCTTGTTCAAACTGTTTGTGTTTCTGGTCATCATCTTTATCTTCAAAATCTTCAAGAATATCACCCGGCGGATTGTCACCCGCGCGGTCTCCTCACCGACCTTGCGTATGTCGCAACTGATGAAAGACTTCTTCATCTCTATTAGTGGCAACACCGTGTTGTGCATTGGTATCTTGATTGCCCTATCTCAAATAGGACTAAACCTAGCCCCTGTTCTAACCGGTTTCGGTGTTGCCGGTGTAATTATCGGTTTTGCTTTGCAGGACACCCTGTCTAACTTCGCATCCGGTATGATGCTGCTGATCTACCGCCCATTCGATGTGGATGATTTTGTCGAAGCTGGCGGTACATCTGGCAAAGTTAGCCACATGAGCCTAGTCAGCACCACCATCAAGACCTTTGATAACCAAATCCTTATCGTTCCGAACAGTAAAATTTGGGGTGATACTATCAAGAATATTACCCACGAAAGGGTACGCCGTGTCGATATGGTATTTGGCATTGGCTATGGCGACGATGTAGAGAAAACAGAAAAAGTCCTTGAGGCGATTCTCGCCGATCACCCAATGGTGCTTCGCTCACCCGAGCCAACCATCAAACTGCATGTGCTCAACTCCTCTTCGGTAGATTTCATTGTCAGACCTTGGGTCAAAACGGAAGACTATTGGGATGTCTACTGGGATGTCACCCGGGAAGTGAAAATGCGCTTTGACAGGGAAGGCATATCCATTCCGTTCCCACAACAAGATGTACATCTTCATATGATAAAAAAAGAACAAGATTAAATGACGCAGGCTTAACATTTTTTCTTTTTGTGTTGTATAAACTACTATCTTGTTTAGTGTTTATGTTTTCTTCATGGACTAAAACATAACCAAACCTGAATATTGTAGGGTTTAGTGTGATTTTTTTATATTCCCTCACACCAAAATCTGATATATATTGTAAAACAAGATAAAAAACAACGTACAATTAATTCTCTAGCTAATGTATTCAGGGGAATAATACTTGGCTGGACAGTTATTAGGACTTCTGGGAATTTATAATGATGAAGAAACGTTTTCTTGCAGCTTTAGCCGTACCTGTGATTCTTGCCGCTTGTGCATCAAACACTGAAAGCGAGCCAACTACCGCTATGATTACGAATACTGACCTTGCTTCTTTCAACTGGGTACTTAACAAGGTTGATGGTAACGCACTTGAGCTTGCCGAACCATTCAAGGCCCCTAACCTTCAGCTGTCATCTGATCTAGGTGCCAACGGCCATGCCGGCTGTAACCGTTACTTTGGTCAAGCTCAGCTTAACGATGGCAAGCTTCGCATCGAGAAAATGGGGATGACCATGATGGCTTGCCCAGAGCCAGCCATGGAACTAGAGCGCGTGATGAGCGCAACGCTAATGGACTGGAGTACCGCGACTGTAGCAGGTAACCAGCTAACACTAGCCGGTACTGAGCATACGCTAACTTTCACTCGTACCGAAGCTGAATAAGCAATCCAACGGTTGACTCAATACTCCTGCTTCATGCAGGAGTATCATACCGCTTTATGGCACTAATATTCATTCACAAAACTTTCATGTTTTCCTGAAGTGCCACATTCCATACTCCCTTCCGCCCAATCATAAACAATCAAACTATAAACTTTTTCAATAGGTTAGTTTTACTAATCACCCCATCAAAAACTATATAATATGTTATCAATTGCAACTTAATGACGAGATACTAAATTAAAGTTTTGTAAATCATCACAATGACGATTTTTTATCATCTAAGCTTTATGTACCAAGCAATTGGTAATCTGAAAATCGGTACACCTTTCAATTTTGCTAAGGTAGGCTGTTATGAAAAATATCGCATTAATTATTGTTGGGCTTTTTATTGCTAATTCAGCTGTCGCATACGAGCTCCAAGGCCGCAATGACAACAGTGAAGTATCACCACAAAAAGTCGAGTACCAACCATCCAATTATGTCCCTAACAGTAAAGAGCTACAGGGCCAAAATGAGCGCACTCATTTCCCTAAGCTAAAAACTAAATATACTAAATCGGACTACAAACCTAGCTTCGACGACATTAAAGGTCGCTCGTAATACTGCAAAGCCCCTGAGGTTTTCAGGGGCTTACTCAATGCTTATCTCTAACTTAAATACCCAACACTACACTGCCTTCGGTTGATACTGTTGCCGCAGCACTTTCGCGGCTTCAACCAGATTAGTGAGCGCAGCCTCAGTTTCATTCCAGTTCCTTGTTTTCAAACCGCAATCAGGGTTAATCCACAAACGTTCAGCTGGAATTTGAGCTTCTGCCTTCTCAATCAAATCAACGATCTGTTCAACCGTTGGAATATTCGGCGAATGGATATCATACACGCCTGGACCAATTTCATTGGGGTATTCAAACTCTTCGAAAGCATGCAGCAATTCCATGTCAGAACGTGAGGTTTCAATCGTGATCACATCTGCATCCAAAGCCGCGACTGACTCAATCATGTCGTTAAACTCGCTATAGCACATATGGGTATGGATCTGTGTTTGCGGCTCCGCGCTCGCGGCTGAAATCTTGAACGCTTTAACGGCCCAGTCTAGGTAATCCTGCCACTGGGTAGCCTTCAGAGGCATACCCTCACGAATCGCAGGCTCATCAATCTGAATGATCTTAATCCCTGATTCTTGCAGATCTGCCACTTCATCCCTCAAAGCCAGTGCAATCTGGTTAGCAATTGCTTCCCGGCTAAGATCTTCCCGTGGGAATGTCCACCCTAAGATGGTCACAGGGCCAGTCAGCATGCCTTTAACAGGCTTATCCGTTAATGATTGGGCATATTGCGCCCAAGAAACGGTCAATGGCTCTGATCGATAAATATCAGACACAATCACTGCTGGCTTGACGCAACGTGAGCCATAACTCTGTACCCAACCAAAGCGGGTGGCGGCAAACCCTTCGAGCAGCTCGGCAAAGTACTCCACCATATCATTACGCTCGGCCTCACCGTGGACCAACACATCTAGGTCGAGCTTGATCTGACGCTCAATCGCATCACCAATGTGCCCCTGCATGGCAGTGACATAATCTTGCTCACTCAGTCTTCCGGCTTTGAAGTCCCGACGCTGAGTACGAATTTCATCAGTTTGTGGGAAAGACCCAATGGTTGTTGTCGGCAATAGAGGCAGCCCTAGTGATTGGCGCTGAACGCGAGCACGCTCCTGGTAAGGCAACGTTCTTTGAGCCAAACCGTCAGTGATAGCTTCACTACGCTTACGCACTTGTTCATTGTTGACCAATGTATTGCTAGCTCGGGCTTTGATCGGGGCACTGTACCGGGCACATTCATCAAGGGCAATATCGTTGCCATCAATGGCTTGAGCTAGAAGGGTCAACTCACGACACTTTTGCTTAGCAAACGCTAACCACTGCCGTACCTCCGGGTCAATTTCGGTTTCCAAATCGAGATCCATTGGACTGTGCAACAACGAGCATGAAGAGGCTAACCATAAGCGCTCACCAAGTTGTGCTTTAACTGGCTTTAGCCTTTCAATCAAAGCCGCGAGATCTGCCCGCCATACATTACGGCCATTGACTACTCCGGCAGAGAGAACCCAATGTTCAGGCAAGCGTTTTACGACTTCATCCAATTGTTCTGGTGCTGCAGAGATATCCACATGAAGACCATCCACTTTAAGCCCTACTATCGCGTCCAGATGATGAGTAATGTTATCAAAATACGTCGTCAGCAAGAGCTTGGGGGCGCCATGAAGCACCTGATAGGCAATTTTGAATGAATCGGCCCACTCTTTGGGGAGTTCCAATACCAATACCGGTTCATCAATCTGCACCCAATCGACACCGAGCTTTGCCAGTTTGGTTAAGATTTGCTGATAAGTAGCCAGTAACCTTGGCAAGAGCGAGAGCCTATCAAAGCCTTGCTCTTTTTCTTTGCCCAACCATAGATAAGAGACAGGCCCCAGCAAAACCGGTTTTACTGCATGCCCTGCTTGTTTCGCTTCAGCGATTTCTTCGAACAACTGCGGCCAACTAACAGTAAATTCATCGTCTGTGCTGAACTCGGGGACGATATAGTGATAGTTAGTATTGAACCACTTAGTCATATCCGATGCTGCACAAGCGCAACCTGTTGGTGCTTTGCCCCTCGCAACCCGAAAAAGCGTATCAAGATCCGGAAAGCCACTACGGTGGCGCTTGGGCAGATGGCCCAGCAGCATACTGGTACCCAAAACATGGTCGTACCACGCAAAATCACCTACCGTGACGACATCAAGCCCAGCACCGGTTTGTTCCCCCCAATGACGGTGTCGAAGCAGACTACCGACTTCCTTAAGTTCAGCCTGTGAAATCTCACCCCGCCAGTACTTTTCCTGGGCAATTTTTAGTTCGCGCTGGCTACCAATTCGCGGGTATCCCAGAATGTGTGTCGTTGTTTTTACAGTCATTATTAATCCGTCCATGCACGTTTGCTGTTGTTGGATTTACAATGACTCACGCTCTGGCTATGAGCAATTTCTTATGATTAATGTTTATCTTGAATAAAATTCATATGAACAAGCTTGTTTATTTCGCTATAAAAGATCATTTAGCCGTCTAGATGTTTACACATCCGTTATTTCCCGTTACATTAAAAAGCGTTATAGGGACAGCAGTAAGCGGAAAGCATGAGGAAGCGATTTGATTGAAATTAAGCACTTAAAAACACTCACAGTGTTAAGAGACACCGGATCGTTAACCGCGACAGCCAACACACTATGCCTGACCCAGTCAGCATTGTCCCACCAGCTAAAAGATTTGGAACAACGACTGGGTAGCCAACTTTTCTTGCGCAAAACACGCCCAGTGAAGTTTACCGCTGAGGGCGAGATCCTTTTACGGCTTGCCGATGACCTCTTCCCACGACTCGCTCAGGCTGAGCATGAACTCGCTAGCTTGAAAGAAGATACTAATGGCCGCCTGCATATGGCGATCGAGTGCCACTCTTGCTTCCAGTGGTTGATGCCTGCGCTGAAGGAGTACCAAACACACTGGCCAAATGTCACCCTGGATTTTTCATCCGGCTTTGGTTTTGAGCCACTGCCAGCACTAAGCGCCGGCGAGCTTGATCTTGTTATTACTTCGGATATTCAAACCCGAAGTGAAATTCACTTCGAGCCGCTGTTTGATTTTGAAATGCGCCTCATTGTTTCGCCGCAATCTCCCCTCGCATCAAAAAGTGTTATTTCACCAGAAGATCTCGCGCAAGAAACCATGCTGAGCTACCCAGTTCAGCGCAGCCGACTTGATGTCGTGAAGCACTTCATGCAACCCGCAGGTGTAGAACCCGCTAACTGGAAGCAAGCGGATAACACCCTCATGCTAATACAGATGGTCTCGGCTGGACTCGGCGTCGCAGCATTACCGAACTGGGCAGTTTATGACTTTGCGCGCCAAGGGCTGATTATTAGCAAGCCTTTGGGTGATGGCCTGTGGCGACGATTATTCGCTGCGATCAGGGCGCAGGAGCGTGAACGGCATTATCTATCTGCCTTTTTCGCAACGGCAAAACAGCAGTGCCAAACACATCTGGAAGGTATCAAGGCTGCATGATCACGGAAAGGTTCCTTCACCAGTGCAGCCTGAAATAGAGAGTGGTTTTATTTGAATTGGTTATTGATAGGATCGTAATGGTAGCCCAAGTCTTCCATTTTTTGGTTTAACTCGTTGAAGTCTAGCTCATAGCGGCTGACCAACTCTTCGACCGTCGAACACTCAAGGCGTAATCGCTCATTGACGATACCGAGAACGATGTTGCCATCCATGTTCAAAAGATTGTTAATCTCCATAATGCCTGCCCCTCGGTAAGTATTCACTCATGAGTAAGCATAGACAGAACGAGGCGGAAAGAGAAAGGACCGCCTCACATTTCACCAATCTCACCAAGGCTAAATAGCCAGAAAATTATAGTAATGCGATCTGCATATTAACTGAAAGCACTAAGATGCCAGCCGCAGCCACCAGTTGCCAACGGTTAACCGTTTTTCCCGTTAACAAGTGCATTGACCAGACAAGCAAGCCTGCAACAAGCAACACCAAAGACGCAACCACATTGGTCGTCAGTGATGCCAGTTGGCCCTCATCGAGCAGAGAAGATAACCACAACAAGCAAAGGACGCTCACCATAGCACTGATAAAGCCAGCGAATGGCAACAAGCGGTGGAAGGCTTGCAAACGGGTTCTAGCCTGAGTTAATAGAATATGGGCAACCAGTGAACCGAACAGTGCAATGCTGACCAAACTCAATACGGCCACCGGTAGTGTTAATGTCGGTAGCAACGAAAACCAAACAAGAAATGCCAATACATTCGCTGCATAGAAAACGTTAAGCGGCCCAGCATCACGGGTCTTGCCCGTTTTTACTTTCAAGGTGAAATAACCCAAAGCAGCCAATGGTAAGAATGCATAAGGCTGAACCATTGCGACGACTAGCCAACCCAAAAGGAGAACAGGTAAGGTCTTATGTACCCTCCCTCGCTGACCCGGACAAATTTCTCCTTTGGTCAAAACCAAAGTCAGAATCAACTGGGCACCCAACAAGGCAGGGATCAGAAAAATTAAAGCAGCATTCATGGGATTATCTTGATGTAGCGAAACAAAGTGTGTGGATGATAACAATTACCCTGTTCTATACCAACAAGGAAAACACACTATGCATCTTGTTGTGTGGTGATTTCACTTCCTTTAATGCTAATCAAACTAGGCACTAGTGGCTTAATTTTTGGATCAATATCACTGAATAACCAATGCCGCTGTGGAATAATAGCACTTTACAACCACTAAAGATCAGTAGCAGTTTGGATCTATGACTAACAGGAAGTAGCAAGGGCCAACGCTATGAAGTCATCACTGCACCACACGTTCAACTCTCTCAAGCTGTATATTCCCGATCTTTGGAGTGCGCGAGCCCATTCCACTAGCTTCAAGAATACCCGTAGTGGTTACCTGCGCAGCAGAATTACCATGTTGTCCTCGGTTTGGGGAGTGTTAGTGATTCTGTGGCTGCCTTTTGATTTGCTGTTTCTCGCACAGCCAACTCACCTTCATATAGCCGGCTCTCGTTTGCTGTTAGGCAGTTTTCTCCTATCTATTGCGTGGATGAACCACCAACATACAACGTTGAAACGGGCGCAGTGGTATATGGGTCTGATGGTGGCCAGCATTAACTTGTTCTACCTCTACACGGCTTGGGCTTTAGATTTCCCAACGGTCTACAGCGGCTTCGTTTACGGCTATACCCTGCTGCCTATCATACACGTTGCTATCCTGACTATCTTGCCGGTTACCTTGAAAGAAAGCCTGTGCATGCTTGCCTTCACGGCGATAACCCAACTTCTGGTTGACTATCTCTCAGGCCATTTATTCAGCCCCGAGAACATTGCCAGTTACTGGCTACAGAATGTCTTGGCCCTAATGGTTGTTTGGTCGCAACTTTCTAAGTTACACATGCTAATGCGACTATACCGGCAAGCCACCCTCGATCCACTGACTGGTATTTATAACCGCCGTATGCTGTTGCAATTAGCGGACAAGCAACTTGCCAATTGCATACAGAAGCAACAGCCTTTTTCCGTTATGCTTTTTGATATCGACCGGTTTAAGCGGATCAATGATACTTGGGGCCATGGTGTCGGCGATAAAGTTTTGAAAGAATTTGCCAACTTCATGCAACAACATATTCGCAAAACAGATTTGTTCGGTCGATTTGGCGGTGAGGAGTTTATTCTCTTTTTGCCCAAGTGCGCCTCTTATGACGCTGAAAGGATTGCCGATCGTATGCTAACGCGTATCCGCGAGTTGGAAGTCGATACCGGAATAGATTGCACTTCTATTAGCTTTACCACCAGTATTGGTATTTCCAGTAATGGTGAAAATGATTCCCTCTCCTCTTTAATAGAGCGGGCTGACAGGGCCCTTTACGACTGCAAGGATGCTGGTCGTGACTGCAGTCGCTTCCATCCTATCGATTACACACCTATTTTGAGCGAAAGGCGTAAAGCCATCGCTTAACCCACATCCTCGTATTTGGCTTGAACACTTTCGTTTTATCACGCCGCCTGCGAAATTCCCACTGCTCAGCCTTTCGAATGGCTGCAACCTGCAAAAATTGTTTCTTTTTCAGCCAAACAATCACATTTACGCGCGATCGAATGCTCGAACGCTCATATTTGTGTGACCGATCAAATATTACCCTTACAAAAAGTGGCATATTACTCAGCATAGAATAGAAGGAATTATCCATTTCCTGATCCACGAACCAAAACAATAAGCGAAAACGAACATGAATAGTTGGTTTGAAACAGATGTTGTGATTATTGGCGGCGGCGCAACCGGTACAGGTATTATGCGCGACTGTGCCTTACGCGGAATCTCCTGCATTCTGGTTGAAAAAGATGATCTCGCATCGGGGACAACGGGAAGAAACCATGGCCTGCTCCACTCCGGCGCCCGATACGCCGTCACTGATCAGGAATCGGCCAAAGAGTGTATTCAGGAAAACCGTATCCTGAAAAACATCGCTCGCCACTGTGTTGAAGATACTCAGGGGCTATTTATTTCCCTACCTGAC
The DNA here is from genome assembly GCF_014349205.1 of Photobacterium sp. BZF1. Lineage (NCBI taxonomy): Bacteria > Pseudomonadati > Pseudomonadota > Gammaproteobacteria > Vibrionales > Vibrionaceae > Photobacterium > Photobacterium sp. BZF1. The sequence continues at coordinate 6,823 of NZ_JACSOF010000072.1, read as the reverse complement.
GATGATCTCGATTTTCAAAAGACCTTTATTTCATCTTGTCAGGCAGCAGATATCGATGTTGAGCAACTCTCTCCAAAAGATGCGCTACGCCTTGAGCCAAATTGTAATCCATCATTAATCGGCGCGGTAAAAGTACCTGACGGCACGCTAGATCCTTTCCGCTTATCAGCTTCTAATGTACTAGATGCCGTCGAACATGGCGCCCGCTTATTCAACCATACTCATGTCACTGGCCTCATCAGAGAAGGGGCCAGCGTTCGTGGTGTTTACTGCCTGGACATGAAGACCGGACAATCTTTTGAAATCCGCGCCAAGCAAGTCATTAACGCTGCAGGGATATGGGGGCAGCAAATCTGTGAATATGGCGATCTTCCTATCAAGATGTTCCCAGCCAAAGGATCACTGCTGATCCTTGACTACCGTATCAATAACTTGGTGATCAACCGCTGCCGCAAGCCGTCAGATGCAGACATTCTTGTACCCGGCGATACCATTTCGCTTATCGGTACCACTTCCGAACGGATCGATTACGACAAGATCGATGATCTGCATGTAACCAGTAAGGAAATCGACATCCTGCTTGAGGAAGGAACCAAACTTGCCCCTATCATGGCCAATACCCGTGTATTGCGTGCTTATGCTGGCGTAAGGCCTTTGGTTGCCGTCGATGGCGATACCAGTGGCCGTAATATAAGTCGCGGAATCGTACTGCTTGATCACGCCGAGCGTGACGGTTTGGACGGCTTTGTCACTATCACCGGCGGCAAGTTGATGACCTACCGCATGATGGCGGAATGGACCACAGATTTGGTGGCGAAAAAACTGGGTAACACCGCTCCATGTATTACCCATGAGAAGCCTTTGCCGGGCTCCGAAAACGCTGAGCCCAAAAAACCGGCAACGGCAAGCCTAGCCAAACCTGTCTATCAATCGGCTATCTACCGCCACGGTGAACGTGCCGAGAAGTTTCTTAGCAATGACAAGAAAAGCCAGGCAGTGATCTGTGAATGTGAAATGGTGACTTGTGGTGAAGTGGAATATGCCATCAAAGATCTGGATGTTCATAACCTCGTAGATCTCCGCCGTCGAACCCGAATTGGGATGGGCCCTTGTCAGGGCGAACTTTGCTCCTACCGAGCCGCTGGTCTGTTCTCCGAATACGGAAAAGCATCGGGCAATAAGGCGAGCCATTTACTAGAAGAGTTTCTTGAAGAGCGCTGGAAAGGTATCAAACCGGTTTTCTGGGGCGATGCACTGCGTGAGGGCGAATTTACCTACTGGATTTACGAGGGGCTGTTTGGCGTTAGCGACCTACCGGAGCAGCAACTCCCTGTGGAAAAAGACAAAAACACCGCAACAACACCATCAACGCCTGCTGACGAGGTAACACAATGAAATTTGATAGCATCATCATCGGCGGCGGTGTCGCGGGCCTAAGTTGCGCTATCCGCTGCGCCGAAGCGGGCCTAAAGACTGCAGTTATCGCTGCCGGACAAAGTGCCCTGCACTTTTCCTCAGGCTCTGTGGATGTACTTAGCCGCCTACCTAATGGCGAAGCCGTTAACGCTCCTTTCCCTGCTTTTGAAGAATTGAAAAACCAATGCCCATCCCACCCTTATAGTAAGTTGGGTGAACTACAGTGTCGCGAAGCCATCAACTGGTATCAGGACATGATGGAGCATTGCGGTGTCTACCTTACCGCTCAGGCCGATGAGCAGAACCATTACCGTGTCACTCCAATGGGCACCTTCCGCTCTACTTGGCTATCACAACAAACTGTCCATCAGTTCCCGCACCATCAATTGGCTGAGGGTTTAGCCGAAATAGCCCTGGTAACTGTTGATGGTTTCCGGGATTTCCAGCCACAATTGGCGGCTGACAACTTGTCCAAACTGCAAGCCTTTGCTGGGGTAAAAATCAAAACGGCGGCTGTCGAGCTACCTGACTTTGAAAACATGCAGCGTAATCCTTGTGAATTCCGCTCAATAGACATTTCTCGTGTACTGCGCGATGAAACCAAATTGCATGCTTTTGCCAAGTCAATGATCCAACAAGTCGGTAAAGCAGACCTCGTTGTCTTGCCCGCGATCTTTGGCAATGGAGACGGTGCAGCCACTATCAAATTGCTCGAAGGCCTGACCGGCTTCAAAATTTGCGAACTACCCACTATGCCCCCTTCACTACTGGGTATCCGCCTTGAAGAGGCCATGAAGTCACACTACAAGCGCTTAGGTGGTTTGCTGCTTTCAGGAGATGAAGTACTCAAGGGCGAATTTAACAATGGCTGTTTAGATAAAATCTTCACCCGTAACCATGAAGATATCCCATTGGTAGCCGATAGCTTCCTACTGGCAAGCGGCAGCTTTTTCAGCAAAGGGCTTTCTGCACAGCGCCATGCAGTTTGCGAACCTATCTTTGGTTTGGACATGGCTGACAGCACACACCGTGACCACTGGTATCAACCACAGTTTTTCTCTCCACAAAGCCACCCATTTATGAAGATGGGCGTTGAATGCAATAAACAACTGAACCCCACTCTCAATCAGCAGGTTATCAAGAACCTTTACTGTGCCGGCGCTATCTTAGCCCACTATGATCCTGTTCAGGAAGGTTCAGGCTCTGGGGTGGCAATTTCTACCGGCTACTATGTGGCCCAGCAGATGATTACCGCCCATCAGCACAAGCATGAACACGTTACAGAGACACAGGCAAAACAAGAAAGGACAATCGCATGAGCCTTCTCCAGAAAGATACTAGCTTCGACCAATGCATCAAATGTACGGTTTGTACTGTCTACTGCCCGGTTGCCAAAGCTAACCCACAATATCCGGGGCCAAAACAATGCGGCCCTGACGGTGAACGCCTGCGTATAAAAAGCCCAGATTTCTACGATGAAACGTTGAAGCTGTGTACCAATTGCAAGCGCTGTGAAACCGCCTGCCCTTCTGGGGTTAAAATCGGTGATATGATCGCTGTCGCCCGCGATGAGCACGCCAAGTTGCCGATGAACATTAAAACCATCCGCGACTTTGTGTTGAGCCATACCGATTTGATGGGATCGGCAGCCACGCCGTTCGCGCCGATCGTCAATTCCATTACTGGGTTGAAGCCGGTTAAGAAGATCATGCACAAAACGATTGGCGTGCATGACCACAAGAGTCTGCCCAAATATTCTCACGGTACATTCCGCCGCTGGTACAAGCAGAACTGCACCAGCCAAGCTTTGTACCCGAAACAAGTACATTACTTCCATGGCTGCTATGTCAATTACAACCACCCGCAATTGGGTAAAGACTTTGTCAGTGTGATGAATGCGATGAGCATCGGCGTCCAACTGATGGACAAAGAGAAATGTTGTGGTGTGCCTTTGATTGCCAACGGCTTTTTCGACAAAGCGAAAAAAAATGCCAAATTGAATATCGACAACTTCTCTGCCGCTGTAGAGAAGCACGATGCACCTATCCTCTCTACCTCATCGACCTGCTCTTTCACACTGAAGGAAGAGTACCCGAATGTACTGAAAGTGGATAACAGTAAGGTCGCCAACAAGATTGAGTATGTGACCCGCTTTTTGCTCAAAGAATTCATGAACGGTCGCGCACCGAAGATGAAGCCTATCAACAAAAAGGTTGTCTACCATACACCATGCCACCTCGAAAAGACCGGCGGTAGCTTGTATACCATCGAACTGCTGAAGATGATCCCAGGTCTAGAGGTTGAAGTCCTCGACAGCCAATGTTGTGGCCTGGCGGGTACCTATGGCTTCAAGACAGAAAATTATGAAACTTCTATGGCCATTGGCAGCAACTTGTTTGATCAAATCAAACGTGCCAAAGCAGATTTCGCCATCACCGACTGTGAAACCTGTAAATGGCAAATTGAAGAAAACACGGATTTAGAAACTATCCATCCCGTTTCCTTGCTGGCTATGGCTTTAGCTTAATTAACTGCATTCACCCTCATCCCGGAGCTTGCCCTTGTTCCCCAACTTAAAGGGCAAATTTCGGGATTTTTTCATTTCTGATCCTATAGTTATATAGCAAAGCAGACTTCAATGTCTCGTTTGACCGACACATGCTCGTATGTCTGGCACGGGTTGTTATAAGCAAACAGGGAGAGTGGAATGCAAACCCATTTCTTTAGAACAATTAAAGCCAAGCTTTATCTCACCAGCTTTTTTCTCGTCAGCGCCATGCTGACGTTTGGTGTTGTTGAGTCGCTTTCATTTATTAAGCTGGATAACCTCCAGGTCGCCGCTCAAGAAACGGCGCATAGTAATGCCGACTTGCTGACCTTACGTCGCCATGAAAAGGACTTTCTAGCCCGACTTGATGCGGGATACATTGAGAAATTCAACCAAAAACAAATCGAACTCAATGCCCGATTGGCAGCCATAAAAGCCTTACTGGCTGAGTATGGTGAAGAGCACAATGCCGAGTTTGAACAGGTTAAAGCCTCCCTCGACAGCTATGCCAATCAGTTTAATATCATCGCGGATCAAACTACCCTGCTGGGCCTTACACCGTCTGAAGGACTGAGAGGCAATATCCGCTCTGCCGCTAACGACACAGAAGAGTTGTTGTTGCTCAACGGCCACGAAAAACTCTATCGGTTGCTGTTAACATTGCGCCGCAACGAAAAAGACTTTCTTATCACCAAAAATCCCAGCCATGTCGAGGTTTTTAATAACAACCTCGACACCCTACTTTCCACACTGACCATTAGCGATCTCTCAGCAAATGAGCAAAGAACCCTAAAAAGAAGCATCACTATCTATCAAATGATGTTTGATGAACTCGTACAGGGTTATACCGATATTGGCCTCACTTACAATGAGGGGCTGTATGGTGGGTTGAGGACGAATGTTCAACGTGTTGAAAGCCAAATCGACCAACTAGAACACACAATCATCAATACTATTCATGACATGCAGGCCCAAGAAAAAATAATTCTCTTGGTCGGTGGCGGGGTGATTACTCTGGTCATGACCCTTGTACTGTTTGTGATCAGCCGAACCATCAATAAGCGGCTAAATGCCGTTAACCGCATGATGAGAGATATCGCACAGGGTGAAGGCGATTTGACCGTACGAATGAATGATCAGGGTGATGATGAACTCGCCCAGCTTAGTCGTTCTTTTGATCTATTCACCAGTAAGCTGCAAGTCATTATCAACAATATTGCCGACATCTCCGCTCAACTATCCCAAGCGGCCAACGAGTCCAAATCTGCCGCATCAGGCAGTTTGGCCAATGCTGAACAACAGCAAAGTGAATCAGCCAACGTCGCCACATCGGTCAATGAACTGCTGGCAGCAAGCAGTGAAATTGCAAACAACATCAGTGATACCGCCACAGCGGCGCAAAATGGGCAGGATAATGCAGTAAAAAGCCAAGAAATCAGCCAGCAAGCCGCCGTATCTATCGACGCACTTGCAGGTGAAATCCAATCAGCGCAGGCGCAAATCCAAACACTGGAAGCCCAAAGCCAAAATATCAACAAGGTGACATCTGTTATCCGGGATATTACAGAGCAAACCAATCTATTGGCTCTCAATGCTGCGATTGAAGCCGCTCGTGCAGGTGAACATGGACGTGGGTTTGCAGTGGTGGCTGATGAAGTACGCCAGCTTGCTCAGCGCACTCACAGTTCAACACAAGAGATTGAACAAACCATCGAACAACTGCTCGACACAGTCAGTCAAATTGTTGCAGCCATGCAGCACAGCCAAGCTTTGGCTGAAGGTACAGTGGCTCATACCAAGCAAGCGAAAGAAGCTGCGGATTTGATCGTCAAGGCTATCACTGATATTTCAGACAGAAGCTTACAGATCGCGTCGGCCTCTGAGCAGCAAGCTGCCGTATCCGCAGAAATTGATCAGAACATCCATCGTATTGCGGAGCTAGCAACTAATACAGCAACGGCTGTTAGCCAAACCAGCACTAGCAGCCAAGAAGTTGCCAACATGGCAGAGCAGTTAGACGGGGTTGTCGGTCAGTTCAAATACAAGTAACGGCTTAATGGGGCTCAGAGGGCAATGGCGCATCTGAGCTCCCTTCCGTTCTTACGTACAATCGATAGCAAAGCATGCCCATCAAGATATAGAGGACAGAACCACCCGTGATGACGCCAGTCCAGCCGAAATACTGCCAGCAACCGATAAGGTAAAAGCCCCCTAAACTACCGCCCGCATAATAATGGACCAAGTACAAGGCTGTTGCCGTTGCCTTCGCGGTTTTGGCACGTTGGCTGACCCAACCATAAGCCAAAGAGTGGGTAAAGAATGAGCCTGAGCTAATTAACAATAAACCCAGAACCATGGCATAGACAGATTCATACCAAGCAACCCACATACCCATCGCACTGATACAGGTTCCCAATACCATTCCTGGTACCGTTGAAAAGCGTTGGGTCCAGCGACCGCTTAATTTAGCCGAAACCGTACCACTGAGATAACACAAGAAAATCATCGATGCCCAACTGACCGGTACAGAATACGGTTCAGCAACTAACCTGAAGCCCATTACAGAGTATAAGTTCACGAACAAAGCAAAGTTCACGCCACCAATCAGCATAGCCTGCCACAATTCAGGGGTACGAAGGTGCACCAAAACACTGTAGGTTTGCTGGCGCAACTGGCCTTTAGCGGGTTTGAAATTACGCTGCTCTGGCAACAGGAAATAAATCGCGATAGCCACCAACAAGCTAAAAATAGCCATGAAGATCACGGCACCTTGCCAACCAAAGCGTTCAGACAAAAAGCCACCGGAGATCCTGCCGACAATCCCGCCTAATGAGTTGGCACTAATATACCCCCCTACTG
>NZ_JACSOF010000071.1:0-32103 GCF_014349205.1 Photobacterium sp. BZF1 | reverse complement strand
CTACGGTAAATGTTCAACTTACCGTGATGCCTGTCTCCGCTTAATTCATAAGAAACAGTCACCGTATCGCGGTCGTATTCTGTCGGGATAAGATCCTCACCGGTCAAGCCGTTATTGGCACTTCCCCCCATATCAGGACGCGGATTGTAATCACCTTCATCACGATACATATCGTAACTCAGCTCAAAGCGGTGACGGTCTGAAAGTGAATAACCGACTTTCGCCAAGATATTCGAGACTTCCCCTGCTGCTCCATAGGTACGGTCACCGTTGCCATCTTTGAAGTCATCCCTGTCGACATAATGGCCGTAGACCATAGCATCGACTTGATCAGTCAGCATGCCGTAAAGGGTCAAAGAGCCCTGTCGATTGTCATTACTGGCTGCGCCGCCATAAACTCTGGCTCCAAAGCGTTCACCGTAAGTCAGCAAATCAAGGGCATTTTTAGTTTCGAAATACACAGCGCCGCCCAAGCCTGACTGGGTCACCGAATTGTTACCGACTTGGACATCGACAGATTTGAGGATATCGGGGTTTAGGGTCAGGTTACCGATATGGTGGAACATATTGGCGTGTTGTGACGCACCATCTAACCGGATATCAAGATCGGTTTCCCCCAACCCACGGATATTGATCCGCTGGTTTACCGAGTGCGTCCCGCCAACATCGACACCGGGGATAGACCGCAACAAATCTGACATATGGTCAGCCTGACGTAATGAAATATCCTGATCACCAAGATATTCAGAACTGCTCGATACCTGCGTTCCCCAGACAATCATCTGTTCATCAGCTTCACTACCCTGTTCAGCAAATGCATGACTACTCAAAGCCAGCGAAACGACAACAGCCAGTTTGGTCAAACTGCATTGCCCGGATATCCCTTTGTCCATCATGTTACAACTCCTAACTCCAACATTATTATAAATGAGATTGATTATCATTTATGTTATTGTGTTGGGTATAAGAATAATAGTGCTAACAGTTATGCAAAATCGCCAACCGCTTATGAGGGAAAGGAAAGTGTGTATCGACACCCCAATACAGAGCCAGCAATCTTTATCTCGGCAGTCTTCAACCCAAACCGCTGACTCAACGGCAATCAGGTTAACACTTGATAACGGTATCTTGATTCATGGTGGGTCCACTTCCCATGACAAATCAGCCAATGTCACTTACAGCGCATCAGAATCTGTTGTGTTTACCCTGCTAATAAAGGGTGAGCTACATTTTGGCTATGACCATATTGACTGCCATTTAGATGCAACCGACAGCGTAAAAGGTGTCGCTGTCAATATTACCAAGCCCTGCTGCTTCCAGCGCCAGATCAATAAAGGTGAACAGGTTAGGAAAATACATATAGTCGTAAAACCTGAATGGTTCCGGTGCCGGCTCGAAGACCAAAGTCCAGTTAACCAATTTATCGACACCCACCTTGCCAACTGGGAAATTAACGTCACGGCAGAGATCAATCATTTAGTCACTTTGCTACTCCAACCTATGGAGCAACAAACATTGGCTAATCACCTGGTTCGGGAACAGTATATAAACCTGTTAATGCAGGCGTTAGTTCAACAGCTATACCAGTACACGCCGCCAGCTATTTCGCTGCCGGTAACGCATACCAGCAACGAGCTGGCACAGATTATTGAGTTCATCGAGCGTAATCTCAAACAACCTGTTGCCTTGTCTGAAATCGCCCAGCATGTCTGTATGAGTATTTCCAGTTTGCAACGCCACTTTAAGGTAGAGATGGGGGAAACCGTTCAGCAGTATATTCGCAAGCGCAGGTTGGAAATTGCCAAGATCCAAATCGAAAAAGGACTAATGAGCATTAGCGAAGCGGCATACAGCTATGGCTACAAGCATCCTTCCAATTTTAGCTTGGCGTTCAAAAAGGAGTTCGGTATCTCTCCAATCGAGCTGGTGAACATCCAAGCGGAAACCCACGAAAGAAACAGCAACAGACGACCATATCTCATGGCCTGCCCACAATAGGCTTGTGTTTATTTTTCACCCTACTTGAAAATGAGTAGGGTGATTCAGGTTGCAATAATTAATTCATCCCTTGAAAAAACACTGACAGGGGTTTGTCTTATCCCTCCAACCATTGTTTAATGAGCCAGCAGTAAAGAAAGAGGGCTCTATGGCTACCATCAAGGATGTCGCAAAAGAAGCGGGCGTTTCCGTCGCCACCACTTCAAGGGTGATAAACAACGCACCACACACCAGCGAAACGGCGATTAAGGCCGTAAAAGCGGCAATGGCAAAACTCGGCTATCGCCCCAACGCCAATGCAAGGGCACTGGTAAGCAAATCGACCAACACCATTGGCGTTTTGGTCAATGATGTCTCGGCCCCCTTTTTCGGTACCATGGTAAAAGCCATCGATACCATCGCCAACCAACATGAAAAACAGTTACTGATCGGCAGCGGTTATCACGACCCGGTAAAAGAGCGTAATGCGATAAACCTGCTCATCAATAGCCGCTGTGAATCCTTGGTCATCCACAGTAAAGGACTGGACGATCAGGAACTCATCGACCTAGCCAACGAAATACCCGGACTTGTGATCATCAACCGTATCGTACCGGAAATTGCTTCACGCTGTATTTCGCTCGATAACCGCAAAGGTTCTTACCTTGCGACTGAATACCTCATCCGCCACGGACACAAGCATATTGGCTACCTGTGCTCTAGCCATAACATTGAAGATGCCAGGGATCGTAAAGCTGGCTATCTAGAAGCGCTCAAAGATCATGGCCTGGAAGCTAACGAGGAATATATCGAATACGGTGAGCCGGATGAACTTGGCGGTGAATATGCAATGACCAACCTATTGTCGAAGAACTTGCCCGTCACTGCTGTAGCCACCTACAACGACTACATGGCAGCTGGTTGTCTATCCGTCCTGCATGAAAATAATTTGCGTATTCCTGAAGATATTTCAGTAATCGGTTTTGATGATGGCGATATTGCCCGATACGTTCATCCAAAGCTCACAACCATTCGCTATCCAATCCAAGTAATGGCGGAACAAGCGGCAAAACTGTCTTTGCAACTGGCAAGCGAAAATAAAAATACCAATCAAGCAAGATTGTATAACCCAACATTAGTGCGTCGTTTATCAGTCGGTGTCGCACCGCTGTAACCCTGATCTAACTAACAAAACAAACGTCCTAACAATGAGAGCCAGACAAAAATGTTTGGCTTTTTCATTCTTTAAAAATGCCTAAAATCACCCACCCAGTGATATAGCAAAGCCAACTTCCCTTATGGAACTTGATGTCTAAAAAAGTCGGCCCTCAAGCCCAAGCAAAATAGCGCAATTAACATCAAGTCAGGTTTTTGTTGTGACATATTTGCCTTAAGTTTAACTATTTTGAACCTTTCCACAGCCGTATCTTGAGACAGTCGCAATAACTAACAAGCAGTCAAATTTCACACAAAAACCATACTTTGATGTACGCATAATTCCTCACTCAAAATTTCTCAAAAATTAGAATTACGCCAACCAAAGCCGAAGTAGTCTTTATTTGCCAATCAATAAAAGAAACTACATTTCATGGAGAAAACTATGTCTTCTAACTTCAAGTTGGCAGCAACGACCGCGGTATTACTATCAACCCTTTCATTCACAGCAACTGCAGGTGACGATAAACTTTTTGCAGATATAGCTCCCAAGAACTGGGCTAATGACTTTACATGGGACTTTGAAGCACTCAACAGAATTGACGAAGATACACCAAGTGAAAGGCGGTTTATCGTTGGGGTCGGAGCACTTGATCCTAATGATGAATATGTCGATAAATTTGGCAACACATTCTCTATCGTTGATGATGTTGAAGAGGACTGCGAAGACCCCGTTGATGATGAAGGTGTTTTAATTACTTCCTGTGAGTTAGCTAACCCTTTTATTGTTAAAGTTTTCAGAGGCTCGAGTCTAATCCTTAAACAAGAAATAACCGAGGCTATCTGGGAGGATGGCTTCCCAGAGTGTGGAGGAGCTGAATTAGTATTAAGAACTGACAAAGGAGACTCTGTTCCTGTCGTTCAAGATGGCGATAAAATTGTCATCCAATTGCAAAAAGCCAAACCTAAAAAAGTTGGACAAGGTTTCTTCTCTGAAGATGAGCCTGTTCCTGGCGAAGCAATTGAAGGCTGCCCTGAACCAGAAGTAGAAATTGAAGACGAAGGTTGATCTAACAAAGTCTCATTTTCTAAGTGCCGGGTTCTTCCCGGCACATCACCCTTGTAAGAAATATAAATAAAACCACTCCCCCTTTCTTTCTCCTACATTTCCCCCTAGAATTGCCAGCCAATTTCGATTTGGTATGTAAACATGAACCGCAAGAAGAAAATTAACGAAGCGCTGAAGAAAAAGCAGAAGAAAGCAAACGCCAAGTTGCACCGCAGCAACAAGCCGCGCTATATATCCAAGGCCGAGCGTGCCAAGATGGAAGCTGAAGCCCAGCAGGCTGCCGAACCAGCACAAGATGCAAGCGCAGTCGAAGATAATACAGAAAGCGTTGATAGCAAAAACACTGCTGTATAAGCCCGAATTTTAAGCGCCTTGCCTAGCGCATCCATTCGCGATGGAGCTGCTCGCTATCACCCAGATAATCGAGCAGCCATTCTATCGCCGGATTCTGGCTCTCTTTGTTCCATGCCAAACAACACGGGCTCACAGGGGGTTTTACTGCTAACTGCTTTTCCACCAGCTCGCCACTTTCGATAAGTGGTAGCGCCTTGTGCTCAGGCACGACACAGATCCCCAGCCCCGATTTCAAACAAGACATTGCACTGTGCCAATTCGGCACCATGATCCGTCGCTGGTTATCCATCAACCATGTCACACGCTTAGGCAGAACCCGTGAAGTATCTTCTAGGCAGATCGCTGGATACTCAATGAGCTCTTCAGCTTCCAGCGGATAATCGGTTTGCGCAAGAGGATGATCAGGGCTTATTACAAAACGCCACTCCAACACTCCCATATCCCGATAATCGAAGTGACCACTTACTGGTACCGCCGCAGTTGCACCGATGGCGATATCTGCCCTGCCATCTGACAAGGCATCCCAGACACCATTGAATACCTCCATCGTGAGGTGTAGTTCCATATCGGGGAACTGGCGGTAAAAGTCGCGAACTAGGGTATTCACCCGGCTCTCACGAACCACAGTGTCCAACGCGACAGAAACACTCTGCGACCAGCCGTTAGCCACCCGTTGGGTTTGCATTTTTAGCTGCTCCATTTGCTTGAGTAACGCCCTTGCCTCCTCGACAAAGAACTCCCCGGCAGGTGTCAGCTGGACTTGGCGATGGAGCCTTACAAACAAATCGACTGCCAATCGCTCCTCGATCACCCTGACGGTATAGCTAATAGCACTGGGAACTTTGTGCAATTCTTCAGCAGCTGATGAAAAACTGCCACGCCTTGCAACGACATCAATTACTTGTAAATCATTATAAGAAAACATTTTGCTGTTCCATCTGAATCGTTCTGAGCACCTTACACCTAGGTCAAAGCCGCTACATTTAGCAGCAGAATTGCAACTTATTGCTGCCAAACAACACAAACTGATTGATATTAAACCTAACGCATTGCACTCGATTTAAACGCATATAATAGGTGAAAAAACACTCACATCAATTTTTTTGAAAGCAATGTTTAAATTTTACCGTTTCACACTATGAAAAACCATGTATAGACTTGCCGCAAAGCACAAAACAGTTAATAGAAATAAAGTTATGACAAATCAACCTTCAAAAATGACCATTATTTGGTTTGCATGTTTAAGTATGCTGGGCTTCCTAGCAACCGACATGTACCTCCCTGCTTTCGAAGTTATTCGAGAGGATTTTGATACATCACAATCACTTATCGGCCTAACATTGAGTATTTTCTTGTTGGGTATGGCACTTGGCCAGCTGATTTATGGTCCGCTGTCTGATCGTATTGGTCGTATCAAAGTGTTACTGGGTGGTATGACACTATTTAGTATCGCTTCTGTTTTCTGTGCATTTGCACCGAACGTTGAACTGATGTTGGTTGCTCGCTTTGCCCAGGCACTTGGGGCATGTAGCGCAACAGTTATCTGGCAGGCTGTTGTGGTTGACCGTTACGAAGGCAAAGTCTCTGAGCGCGTTTTCGCAACCATCATGCCTTTGGTAGCCCTGTCTCCAGCCCTTGCGCCATTGGCGGGTGCGATGCTTGAACACCAGTTCGGCTGGCGCAGTATTTTTATCGCGTTGGTTGGTTTTGGTGCAGTTTTGTCCATTATGACACTGAAAGAAACTGAAAGCGCCAATTTGACTAAAAAGCAGGAAAAAGTCTCTGTGCAATTGCGTCGCGATTATGCCCAGATCCTTAGTTCAAAAAAATTCATTGGTAATATGATTATCTTTGCTGCTTGTTCTGCTGCATTCTTTGCTTACCTTACAGGTTCACCATTTGTAATGGCGGCAATGGGTTATTCAGGCGCAGATATCGGTCTGAGCTACGCGCCTCAGACAGTGGCTTTCATTGTTGGTGGTTACGGTTGCCGTACCCTACTGAACAAATATGACAGCCAGCAACTGCTGCCTTGGATCCTGAAGTTGTTCTTTGCCAGCGTTGCAGTCATGTTCATGATCTCTGTACAGACTGAACCAACAACGATTTGGCCGATCCTTGTACCATTCTGTTTCTTAGCTGTGGCTAACGGTGCCATCTACCCGTTGATCATCAGCAAGGCACTGGAAGATTTCAAAAACTGTAGCGCAACAGCTGCCGGTCTTCTGAACTTCCTCCAGACCATGGTGTGCTTCGCAGCAAGCGGCTTGGTATCTGCATTTGCGGTGCACGGCTTGATCACTGTAACGACTGCAATGTTTATCACAGGCTTCGTCGCTGTTATCGGTTACGCGTTTGTGGTTAAAGCCCGCCGTGAAGAATCAGCGGCAATGGCTCAGACTGCATAATTCCAAACTGCCCTAATCGCTAAACATCTAAGGCCACTCTCGTAGTGGCCTTTCTTTTTATCTGTTCACCTTCCTACAGTAGTCTTCCGTGTCTACTTTACGGGGGTCAGATCACTCTCGCCTCTCGCCTCTCGCCTCTCGCCTCTCGCCTCTCGCCTCTCGCCTCTCGCCATTATTCTGCTTAATTATTCCACACAACAAAACCGCACTATTTTGCCATTTTCACATCTGTCGCTCTAATCACTTAAATACAGTGGTTTAAATTGAATAAAAGACAAAATTTAGAACAAAAATCAAACAAAAATGCAACCTACGGAATTTTTTATACATTTTTCTTGCATAAGATCTCACTCTGGGTAATATAACCATCAAGTGACGATTAATGCAGTAAGTCAGCATGAGTATTCAAGTAAAGAGTGTTAATAAATTCTATGGTGATACCCAGGTTCTTCATGATGTTGAATTCACCTGTGGCAAAGGCGAAACCTTGGTATTGCTTGGCCCGAGCGGCGCCGGTAAAAGCTCTTTGCTAAGGGTGCTTAACTTGCTGGAAAACGCCAACAGCGGCCAGCTTCAGGTTGCCAACGAAGCCTATGACTTCGCAACATCTATCTGCGAAAAAGAAGCGCTGAAGCTAAGACGTAAAGTCGGCATGGTATTCCAGCAGTACAACCTTTGGCCCCACCTCACCGTGATGGAAAACCTGATTGAAGCACCGGTGAAAGTGGCAGGTATCTCAAAGCAACAAGCTACTGACGAAGCCATGGCTCTTCTAACGCGCTTGCAACTAGAAGACAAAGCGGATGCCTGGCCACTACAGCTTTCGGGCGGCCAACAACAACGGGTAGCAATTGCCCGCGCACTGATGATGAAGCCTGAAGTGTTGTTGTTTGACGAGCCAACGGCTGCACTCGACCCTGAAATTACTAACCAGGTTGTCAAAATTATTAATGACCTGAGTGAAACCGGCATTACCCAAGTCGTGGTGACCCACGAAGTGGACTTTGCCAAGAAAATTGCCAGCCACGTGCTGTACCTTGAAAAAGGCCGCATGGTGGAGCACGGCACCAAAGAGGCCTTCACAACTCCTTCGACCCCGGAGTTTGCCGAATACCTCACACACTAAATTTAGTTACCTATTCGAACTTAGGTATAGACACCATTTTCCAGCATCATGCCTATCGTGATGCTGCAGTTAACGACGCACGGAGTATCGCGATGAAAAAGATTGTATTGGCAACATTGATTGGTTTGGCTTCAGCAAATGCAGCCGCTCAGGAAGAAATTAAGTTTGCGATGGAAGCAACTTACGCCCCATTCGAATACGTTGATGAGAATAACGAAATTCAGGGCTTTGATGTCGATCTCGCCAATGCTCTATGTGACGTGATTGAAGCCAAGTGTTCTTTCCACAACCAGCCATTCGATAGCCTGATCCCTGCTTTGAAATTCCGTCGTTACGATGCAGCTATCTCGGGTATTGATATTACTGAACAGCGCCAGCAAGTCGTGAACTTCACCGATGCATACTACGACAACTCTGCAGCATTCGTTGCTCTTGATGGCAAAGTTGCCGATCAAGCAGCACTAAAAGGCAAGCGTGTTGGTGTGCAGAACGGTTCAACCCACCAAAGCTACCTGACTGAGCAACTGGACGGTGTTACCGCTGTTCCATATGCGAGCTACCAGGACGCATTTATCGATATGCAAAATGGCCGTATCGATTCGGTATTCGGTGACACTGCCGTCGTGGCCGAGTGGTTCAAAAAGAACGACAACCTTGTTTATGTTGGCGAGCAAGTTACCAATGCTAAATACTTCGGTAACGGTTTTGGTATCGCCATCAATAAAGACAACCAAGAACTACTGGATAAGCTGAACACTGCACTGAAAACGGTTAAAGCCAATGGCCAGTACGACGAAATCTTCAACAAGTACTTCGGTGAGTAATTTATGGCGTTATCAGGTTATGCTCTGACGCTACTTGAGGCTAGCTGGGTCACTATCCAGCTAAGCCTGGCCAGCGTCACTGTAGGATTAGTCTTGGCGGTTCTGTTTGCCAGTGGTGAGATGTCGCGCTTTCGTGCCCTTGCTTGGCCAACAACGGCGCTGGTCACCGTGCTTCGGGGCTTACCTGAAATATTGGTTGTACTGTTTATTTTCTTTGGCTCAACTCAAGTGCTGTTCTTGCTGACCGGAGTTTTCATTGAGGTCAGCCCGTTCCTGTCGGGGGTGATTGCCCTCTCTCTTATCTTTGCTGCCTATGCCTCACAAACATTGCGAGGCGCCATCAAAGCCGTCCCTAATGGCCAGAGGGAGGCGGCAAGTGCATT
Organism: Photobacterium sp. BZF1; assembly: GCF_014349205.1. Classification (NCBI taxonomy): domain Bacteria; kingdom Pseudomonadati; phylum Pseudomonadota; class Gammaproteobacteria; order Vibrionales; family Vibrionaceae; genus Photobacterium; species Photobacterium sp. BZF1. Next base: position 22,807 of record NZ_JACSOF010000071.1, on the reverse strand, counting down.
GGGGATCAGCAAGTCACGGGCATTCTTCAAGATTGTTCTGCCACAAGCGGTTCGCCATGCCCTGCCCGGCCTGACCAACCAATGGCTGGTACTGCTAAAAGACACCGCTTTGGTCTCCTTGATTGGGGTAACCGACTTGCTCAAACAGGCCCAGTTGACCGCTGCTGCCACCCACGAAAGCTTTACCTGGTATGCCTGCGCTGCAGCGGTGTATTTGGTCATTACATTGATCACCCAGCGGGTGGTCAAACAACTGGACAAAAAATATAGCTTGCAGGATGGCCACTCGCCATCAGGTAAATCAGCAAAACAAAAAGCGACAAAAACCAACACGCTGGAAGGAGCTAACGCATGAATGAACAGCACGTTTGGCAACTTCTCGATGGCTTAGTGGTTAGCCTTGAACTTACCGCTGCCTCGTTGCTGGTAGGTTGTACCCTAGCATTGCTGATGACACTGACACTGATCCTCAAGACGCCGGGCCTGCACTGGTTGAGCCGCGGTATCATTACCTTGTTTACTGGTACCCCCTTGTTGGTGCAGATCTTTTTGATTTATTACGGTCCGGGACAATTTGAGTGGGTACGGGAAAGCATTTTCTGGCAGTGGCTAAGCCAACCATGGTTCTGTGCAATGCTGGCACTGGCTTTGAATACTGCCGCATATAGTACCCAACTATTCAAAGGTGCATTCAATGCTATCCCTTCAGGTCAATGGCAGGCATGCAAAGCGTTAGGGATGAATACCAAGACGACCTTGGGTGTATTGCTTCCGTATGCTATCCGTAGGGCCATCCCAGCCTACTCCAACGAAGTGATTTTGGTTTTCAAGGGCACCTCGTTGGCTAGTACCATCACCATCATGGATATCATGGGCTACGCACAGCGGATCAACGCCCAAACCTACGATACCTTAATGGTCTTCAGTGTCGCAGGCGCTTTCTACCTAACGGTCAATGGCGTGCTTACCCTCATCTTCCGTCAAGTTGAGAAAAAAGCCCTCGCTTTCGAGATGGCCAGATAGAAAAAAAAATCCCCTTCACTGATATTTAAAAAGCTGGTTACCACCAGCTTATTTATTCCTTACAAGCCATATCTGTAATAATTCATTTCAAATCAAATTCGCACTGAAACAATTTTGATATTAATTTAAACGTCATAAACCTGACTAATGTATGTGTGAAGCATTACCCTTCGGTTTACATGGTTAATATTTATATAGATCTAGATCACATTTCTTACCGATCAACTTATCGGCAAATCAGTAAAAAAGCCTTATCTACCTGTTATCCAGATCAAAAGCACAACCAAAAGGAAACCAATTTAACAAAATAAATACAACAATCCCTATTAACAATCTTTCACAACTACCCACAAATAGTTATATAAAATCGCATCTCATTCATCTTTCCGTTACAGATCAAAAAAGAATTAATAAGGTAAAACCAATAGCTTTCGCCCAATTGAATCAGCACAAAAATATATCTTAAGATCCCCTTAAAACATTTGTTAACACTTTTTCTTTTAGCTCAATTAACAAAGTAGAACGGGTAAATATATGAATAACGGAATCAGCACAGTTGCTAAGGATGAAAAGCAACGTGAGTGGCGTGCTTTCTTTTTCATCACAGTTTTTCTCTTTCCCATCCTCAGTGTCGCCGCCGTCGGTGGTTACGGCTTTTTCGTTTGGATGATGCAGGTCTTCTTCTTAGGGCCTCCTGGCCATATGGGATAAAGCCGGCATAACAACAATCAAATAACCACACATTGAGTACACAACATGAAAGCATTTCTAACTAAAGCTTGGCAGACTTTCTCTCGGCCAAGTGTTCATATCAGCCTCGGGGTGTTAACCCTTGGTGGCTTTATCGCAGGGGTTATTTTCTGGGGCGGTTTCAACACCGCGTTGGAAGTGACCAATACCGAAGAATTCTGTATTGGCTGCCACACTATGGAAAATAACGTCTATCAAGAACTGCAAGAGACCGTGCACTGGAAAAACACATCCGGTGTCCGTGCAACCTGCCCTGACTGTCACGTTCCACACAATTGGACTGACAAGATCGCTCGTAAAATGCAAGCCAGCAAAGAAGTGTTCGCCCAAGTATTCGGTGATTTAGACACCAAAGAAAAATTCGAAGAACGCCGCGTTGCCTTGGCCCAGCATGAATGGGACCGCTTCTCTGCCAACAAATCGTTGGAATGTAAAAACTGCCACAACTACGACAGCATGGATTTCGACAACATGCGTCCGACTGCTCGTATCCAAATGAAGCAAGCAGCAGAGCGCGATCAAAGCTGTGTTGATTGCCACAAGGGTATTGCCCACAACTTGCCGAAAAATATGGACAGCTCCGGCGGCATGATTGGCGAACTTGAGCAGCTAGCTTCGAGCACCAAGTTCGAAACAGGCCAGCAATATGTGAGCGTACGCCACCTTCCGCTTTACGAAGAAAAAGAGCTTTCCACTGAAGCCGGCCTGTTAAACCCAGCCTCTTCTGTCAAAGTCATCGACCAAACCGCAGATGCTATCGAAGTCGAAGTCTCTGGCTGGCGCAAAGACAAAGGCTTTGGCCGTGTTATCCAAGAAGATTTCGGTATGAACATCGCCGTAGCTTCGCTGCTTAAAGAGTCAGCAACCAATGATCAGGTTGTCGAGAAATTCGAGCGCAAAGAAGATGACCTAACCGGCCTGCCTTGGCAGCGTGTAACTGCCAAAGTGTGGATGAAGAAAGAAGCACTTATGGCCGACGTCCAGCCTATCTGGGAGAAAGCAAAACAGTCTTACAACACCAACTGTTCTGTCTGCCACACCCAACCGGATGAAGCCCACTTCGATGCCAACACCTGGCCAGGCATGTTCAACGGCATGATGGCATTCGTTAACTTCGATACCGATAGCAAAGCCTTGGTGCTGAAGTACCTACAGAAACACTCATCTGATTTTGCAGATGGCCACCACTAAGCGATTGATGGAGTAATTGACTATGTCTGTAAGCAGAAGACGTTTCCTACAAGGTATGGTAGCAACCAGCGCCGCATCAGTGATTGGCCCTAGCCTGCTAGGAACAAAGGCCATGGCTGCAGAAACCGTAGGCACCTGGAAAGTATCAGGCTCCCACTGGGGAGCATTCCGTGCCCACATCTACGGCGGTAAGCTACAAGAAATCAAACCGCTGGAGTTGGATAAACACCCAACCGAGATGCTTAACGGCATCAAAGGAATTCTTTACAGCCCGTCACGTGTGCGTTACCCAATGGTGCGCCTCGACTGGCTGAAAAAGCACAAATACAGTGCCGAGACCCGTGGTAACAACCGTTTTGTCCGCGTAACCTGGGATGAAGCGATTGACCTGTTCTACCGCGATCTAGAGCGTATCCAAAAAGATTACGGTCCTTGGGCCCTACACGCCGGTCAAACCGGTTGGCGTCAGACCGGCCAGTTCCACAGTTGTGGTAACCACATGCAGCGCGTTGTCGGTATGCACGGTAACTACATCAAGAAAGTCGGTGACTACTCGACCGGTGCCGGCCAGACCATCTTGCCTTACGTGCTAGGCTCCACTGAAGTGTATGCTCAGGGTACCTCTTGGTCTGAAATCTTGGAGAACAGTGACAACATCGTTCTTTGGGCTAACGACCCGGTGAAAAACCTGCAGGTTGGCTGGAACTGTGAAACCCACGAGTCCTTCGCATACCTCGAAAAGCTGAAAGAGAAAGTCGCCAACGGCGAAATCAATGTGCTTTCCGTTGACCCGGTGAAGAACAAAACTCAGCGTTACCTGAACAACGAGCATATGTACATCAACCCTCAAACTGATGTGGCGTTTATGTTGGGTGTCGCGCATACCCTCTATACCGAAGAGCTTTACGACAAAGACTTCATCAAGATGTACTGCCTCGGCTTTGATGACTTCATCCAGTATGTAATGGGTGAAACCAAAGACAAGATTGAGAAAAACCCAGAATGGGCAGCAGAGATCTGTGGCGTTTCTGCCGATAAGATCCGCGAGTTTGCCCGCATGCTGGTTAATGGCCGTACCCAGATGCTATTTGGCTGGTGTATCCAACGTCAGGAGCACGGTGAGCAGCCATACTGGATGGGTGCGGTTATCGCTGCGATGGTCGGTCAAATTGGCCTACCTGGCGGTGGTATCTCATACGGCCACCACTACAGCTCAATCGGCGTACCTTCAACGGGCTTTGCAGCTCCGGGCGGTTTCCCGCGTAACCCAGACGAAGGCCAGAAGCCTAAATGGGACAACAAAGACTTCAATGGCTACAGCAGTACCATTCCGGTTGCTCGCTGGATTGACTGCCTGCTCGAGCCAGGTAAGCAGATCCGTTACAACGGCTCTAAAGTGACCCTGCCTGATTACAAGATGATGGTGATCAGTGGCTGTAACCCTTGGCACCACCACCAGGATCGCAACAAGATGAAGAAAGCCTTCAAGGCACTTCAAACCGTTGTCACCATTGATTTTGCATGGACAGCAAGCTGTCGCTTCTCGGATATCGTACTTCCGGCTTGTACCCAGTGGGAACGTAACGATATCGATGTTTACGGTTCATACAGTGGCCGTGGCCTGATTGCGATGCAAAAGCTGGTTGACCCACTGTTCCAGTCAAAGACAGACTTCGAAATCATGACAGAAGTGGCTCGTCGTTTCGGTCGCCACAAAGAATACACCCGTGGTATGGACGAGATGGAATGGGTTCGCCAGCTTTACAGCGAATGCCGAGATGCCAACAAAGCCAAATTCGATATGCCTGAGTTCGATGAGTTCTGGGCGCAGGGTTACTTCGATGCCGGTACGGGTAAACCATGGGTTCGCCATGCCGACTTCCGTGAAGATCCGGAGATCAACCCGCTGGGCACGCCATCTGGCTTTATCGAAATCACCAGCCGTAAGATTGACCGCTTTGGCTACGAGCACTGTCAGGGCCACCCAATGTGGTTCGAGAAAAGCGAGCGTTCACACGGTGGTCCGGGCTCAGACAGACACCCGTACTGGCTGCAGTCGTGCCACCCGGACAAGCGCCTGCACTCACAGATGTGTGAATCGGAAGACTTCCGAGCCACCTATGCAGTACAAGGCCGCGAGCCAATTTACATCAACCCGAAAGATGCTGCTGCCAAGGGCATCCAGAACGGTGATTTGGTCCGCGTTTACAACGACCGTGGCCAATTGCTAGCAGGCGCGGTACTGACTGATAGTTACGCTCCGGGCGTTGTTCGTATCGAAGAAGGCGCATGGTATGGCCCCCTAAGCGAGAAAGAAGGCGCAATGGATACCTATGGCGATCCAAATACCCTGACTCAGGATATTCCGTCTTCTGAACTGGCCCAGGCAACCAGTGCCAACACCTGTCTGGTTGAGTTCGAGAAGTTCACAGGTACGGTTCCACCGGTAACTTCATTCGGCGGGCCGATTGAAGTGAGTTAATTCTCGCTGGCAGAAATTAATTAAAGGGGAGTCGCCAATGGCCACTCCCCTTTTTTTCTTTGTTCTTCGTGACAAAGAAAATAAGATTGTTAGGAATAATTAAATCATCATTTGGGCTGTTACTGCATGTTGATATGTTTGCTCAACTTTAACTTCAGTTGGTGTTGGCTCGTAATACGGCAGTTTTTCGAGTCCAGATTGAGCAGTTGAACACCCAGTGGCAACGAGTGACATCAGAACAACAGTAATCAGTTTTTTCATTTTCTTGCATAACCTAGGATAAGAGCTGCTAAAACAAAGCAGTAAGAATTAATAAATAATCGAGCATGTTGATGATTAAATCAATCACGCAAAACGTACCAGATACCTTATGATGACAATATTATACAGAACACCATACCTAGGAAAGCACAAAAAGTTATAAAGCCTATATACTCTTATACCTGCATATTGGATATATGACTGATATATATGCCAACCAGATCTTGTTCGTGAGCTATAAGATTTATTACCAATTGCTATAATTGAAAATCATTATTAGTTAAGAAAACAACGCCTCTAAATCACTCTCACTAATTCTTTTCCCACCAATGCGATATCTCGCCTCATTATTAATTAGGCAGCTGATGGTTTGCCCATTAATTTGAGTTTGCCTTTGTGGCAATAATACTGATGTTAGGTCTTCACCGTCTTGGCTTTTAATTTGAAAGCCTGTGAAAGCTCTTATCTTTTCTTCAGCTGAAGTAAACTCATCGCCTTTCAGGCAATCTTTGAGTAATTCTGTGATGTTGTATGTTTCGAGAAGGGATTTGAGTTGGTGTACGGGAATAATCGCCCCGTTTAACCTTGCAGAAAGATGATGGTTGATTCTAGTAACACGCACCGAATTACCATTAATGCTATGTTGTTTTCCATCTGCTTTTCGAATGATGTGGTTTACATGTTCTTGAATCTGCATAGCCCCTCAACAAAGCGTTACTCAATGATAACTGCATATGAACGTCAAACAAAGGGGATGATATACGGTTAACGAGAGGTTTAAACATACCTCTATAGAGTTAAAAAGCCCTGAACTTGATGCTGTTAGCACTGTTCAGGGCTTTAAAAGTAGAGAAAGTGGGTAATCAATTAGGATCTAAGCGACAAAACGAGAGTGAATTATCAGAAGCACGCTGACATTCAATATCAACCCATTGACCATTGAACTGCTCAAGCGAACTGTCTGTGGCAGAATAACCCCACATAATGCCGTTCTCAACCGGTCCTTCTAGGCTTATCTCGTTATCTTTACGCTCGGGCTCGACTTCTTTGAGAACATAATTCCCGCTACTAGACTTGCCATCCAATTCTACCCACTGTCCATTTACGTTGGATAGACTAATGCCATCATCGAACTCAGTATTGGCATCAATAACAAATGCAATACCGTTAATGCTCAATGTAACACCGTCATAACTCGCTTCACCTTCAACGTTGAATTCCAAATTATCCGGTACGCTTACCTGATCTTGGAAATCAACCCGAGTTGCAAAAAGCTTGTTCTCCAGTTCGATCAAATCCACTTCGACCACTGCACCAATTTCCAGATTTGACCGAGTGCCATCATCAAAGGAAGTATTACCATTGGTATATATCCGGACATTACCGCCAATCTCAAAACTGGTTAGATCTGGGCTTACCCAAGTAATAATTCCTTCAAGCTCAGTATTACGTACATCATCGTTATCCCGGATATCAATGATTGAGGCGACAAACAGGCTGCCGTCAAACTGACCGTAGACTTCAACCCATAGTCCATCAGCCAACGACCTGCTGTCTTCGATAGCTGCGTTAGAGTAATCAACCTGCACAGTGGCAATCGTGAACACACTTTGCGAAGTATCTAGCCCTGATATTGCACCTTCAATTTCTGCCGTAGTTTGAGGGTCAACCACAGTAACGACAGTCACTTTCCAACTATCATCAGGTTCGACCAAACCGTATAGCATCACCCAATCGCCCACGTTAAATCCGCTTCCTGGATAATCGTAACTAATCCCATTTATCGATAGGCTACTATCGGAAACTGCAGTGACCTGCCCAGTTGCTGCGGGTTGCAAATACACTTGCTGGGCTTGGTTGTCTTGATATTCCACTTCAACCTGCATCCCTTGCTTAAGTTCATCAAAGCTGTAGCTACTGTCATCATAACTAATCGTTGCCTGTGAACCGTCAAGTTGATGCTTATTGATAGTGAAGGATTCGTCTGGATACGAGACTGAATCTACCGTACCTATTGTTCGTGCTAATGGTGAGCTTGGGACAATGTCACTACCGCCATCTGATGAACCTGAGTCACCACCACACCCTGTGACTGCTAGGGACAAGCCAATTGCTAAGGTAAGCAAATTAAGACTTCTCATAGAGTTACCTATAACCAACTCTTTTCCCTGGATATATTTCCATCATTTGAACTTATAGCCATACAACAAGCCATATTAGAATATTATTGGCTCTTGGCTGACTGTTAGTAATTATAGAATCCCCATAAAGGAAACTTGCCTCAAGGCTGATAATTCCTGCCTTCTAATCATGACAAAAAATGTAACCAAAGCCGGACAATCCCCTCTCATTAACTGGTAACGGTTACACCAATCTTTCCTATTGATTTTATTGGTTATGTGCAATAGCTCAGATCTTTTTCAAGCAACATTATTGCACCCGTTACACTGGCAGTGTTTAATAGGCGCCAAGTATTATTTGAGCTAGGATGTGTAGCCATGGCTACGATTAAAGATGTGGCCAAGCTGGCCGGTGTGTCCGTTGCGACGGTATCACGTGTGATCAATAAATCCCCTAAAGCCAGTAAAGCGTCTATTTCGTCTGTCACAAAGGCGATGAAAGAGCTTGGCTACCGCCCCAACGCCAATGCTAGGGCACTGGTCAGCCAATCCACCAATACTGTTGGTGTGGTTGTCGGCGATGTTTCTGACCCTTTCTTTGGCTCAATGCTCAAAGCAATCGATCAGATCGCGAGGCAGAACGGCAAACAAATTCTTATCGGTAATGGCTACCACAATGCTGTTACGGAAAAAGAAGCCATAGAGCTATTGATTAACAGCCGCTGTGAATCTTTGATCATCCACAGTAAAGGATTGAGTAACCAAGAGCTGATTGATTTTGCCAATGAAGTACCGGGAATGGTGATTATCAACCGCTACATTCCTGAAATTGCCCATCGCTGTATTGCACTCGACAACCACAAAGGTTCCTACCTGGCAACGGAATATCTGATCAAAAACGGCCACCTGCATATCGGTTATGTGTGCTCAAACCACGACATTGAAGATACCGAACAGCGCCGTGCCGGATACCTCGATGCGCTACGCGCTTATAACCTGCCAGCCGATGAAAACTACATCGAATACAGCTCACCTGATGAAGCTGGCGGCGAGCATGCGATGATGAACCTGCTTTCCAAAAACCTACCGATAACCGCCATTGCCGCCTACAACGACAACATGGCTGCGGGTTGTTTATCTGTGCTAGAAGAAAATGGGATTACTCCACCGCAAGATATCTCTCTGATCGGTTTTGATGATGGTATCATCGCTAAATATTTGAGCCCGAAACTGACCACAGTGCGCTACCCGATCAACATCATGGCAGAGCAAGCAGCTAATCTTTCGCTTTCTCTTGCCAAAGGTGATGAGAACAAGACATGTACCCGGATGTTTGTCCCTACCCTAGTACGTCGCTTGTCCGTCGCTCAAAAATAAAAAGCAATAAGAGGAATGTATGCTTAATCTCGAAAAACAGTTGGCCTTTATCAACGAACTGGATCGCCTGAAAGCGGTATACCGCAAGACCATGGTCAAGCCTGATAACAACCGTCAGGAGAACAGCGCCGAGCACAGCTGGCACATTGCTCTTATGGCCCAAGTACTCAAGGACTACATTGAAGAGCCCGTCGATGTGAATCGTGCAGTTATGATGCTACTGATCCATGACATTGTTGAAATCGATGCCGGCGATACTTTTGCTTTTGCCGAGCAACATGAGCTAGATGGCCAAGAAGAAAAAGAGATCGAAGCGGCCAACCGTTTGTTTGGCCTATTGCCAGAATCACAATTTGTGGAAATGAAGGCGTTATGGATGGAGTTTGAGCAGGCCGAAACCGCTGATGCCCGCTTTGCCAAGGCAATGGATCGTATATTGCCGCTTATCCAGAACATGTCCAATGAGGGTGGTAGCTGGGTGAAACACACAGTATCCAAACAACAGGTACTTAAGCGTAATGAGTATCTGGAAAAAGTCACTCCTAAACTTTGGCAATATGCCTGCGAGCAAATTGATTTAGCTGTCGAGAAGGGTTGGTTAACCAACAACTAATCCTTCATATCAAGACCAGATCACAAAGGCCGTGGAGATTAGTGCAATCTTCACGGCCTTTTGCTTACTAAGTCACTGGCACATTGTTCGATGCCATGACTGCTGAGAAATTCCTTTTCTCTAAAATCCATATTGTTCTGCGTTTACTTGTCTTTGTTAATCAGCGCCGTTTTATAAGCAAGGTTACCTTCTTGATCCATTGCCCTGAACTTCACACTACCTGAACGGTTAGATGCAACAGTGACAAAAGCCCTACCGTGCTCATCGGTGGTGAAAGAGCCAGAACCTGGAACATTGGTTGTAATCTGCACATTGCTAGCGGGTGATCCGTTTTCACTGACTTTGACCCATGCCCCCTCGTTTTGCGGAGTCACTCTTAGGTTTAAATCGGCCATCACTGGTGCGCTAAGTAATACAGTTGCAGCGATCATGGTACCTGTAAGCTTAAGCATATCTTTTCTCCTTGAAATATTTGTTTGGGTTCGGAGTTAAATTTAGCTAGAGCATCAAGATAAAGAAACATTAAGAATTAAACATGTCATTCGAATTATTCGAACATGATTTTTCGTCCTGACATTAGTTTACGTTTAGGTGCAAAGCACTTACCAATAGCATAACTCGCCAATTTTTCTTTAATATCAGAACAATACATCATTAAATCGCACATCCAGACAATATCTATTTCTCAACAACTTTATTTCTCTACCCTACATGTTTAAGCTATAGAGCATAAGACATAACAAAGTTATATAAGTCGTTCAATTTCTCAAAAGTGATACAAGTTTACGGTAAATACATGTAAACCATCGTCAATCAAACGATATTTTATTGCTATATCGTCAAGATAATTTACACCTATTTTTGATAAGGTTTACTCGATTAGCTCACAATTAAAAGTCATAATTTAAACTAACCGTACTGTATAACTCATCGTTACTCTGATCAGAGGCAACGGTCGAGTTGTAGATATATTCCAAGTCCAATTGCAGTGAGACATCTTCCATCAATTGGTTTTTAACAAAACCTTTTAGATTGGTCGACGTATTAGCCTCACCGTAATCAACGCCAAGGCGTCCCCCAAGCTCGAACCGGTCATTGATTTTGGTATTTGCCTCTGCAAAAGCATTGGCAATGACTTCATCTTCGTTCTTCTTTGGAAAGTCTGGATCGAAAGATTGGCGTTGTGAGAACCGGTAACCTGGACCTGCACCTATATCTAGCTTACTGTCACCGGTATCAATTAACGTTGCACCAAAGCCCGAGGCAATCGTGAGTTGATGGCGGTATGTCGCGAATTGATCATGCTCGTATTTACTATTGCCATAAATAAACCAATCGTCATTAACGAAATGACGCAAACCATAGCTCAGGTTGTATTTATTAGTACCATCTTCGCCTTCACTGGCGCTGGTATAATAGGTATAGACTTCACCCTTCTGTTGCCAATCATTAAAGTCGTAAGCCAGACTGGCACCAGAATTGACTGAAAGTGAGCTTGTGGTTGTTTCAGTAAATATAAAGCCCAATTTAGCATTCCCGCTCCATGGGCCTGATTCTTCATCACTGGCGTTTACAACGGCAGAATGGACGGCAACAACTAATAGACCTGATAGCGCTATAGCAAACTGCGATTTCATATTCCCTGACAACCTTGAGCAGCAAAATTAAACGCCCATTGTATGAAGCAAAAAGCTGCCATTGTCAGCGAACTGTTATTAAATCATTAAAATATGAGTCAGAAAAAACGAGAAAAGTCAGGAGATAAATATCTCCCTGCTGTGTTATTTAGCAGGTGTATTTCTCATCGAAATCACCTGTTATCAAGAGGGGCACCTTCATCTTTATGGTAACCGATAATCGGTTGCTCCATCGTCTGAACCTTATTTACGGTCTGCTGGATGGTTCACACCATCATTGGTGACCACGTCACCCAAATCAAAAGGGTTGACGCCTTCCAAGCACCCAATGTTGTAGCCATATTCCTCAGGATTTGAACGCCTTTGATGATGGGTATAGATACCACATTCCGAACAGAAGTAATGTTTAGCGGTTTGGGTGTTGAATTGGTAGAGCTTGAGCACATCTTGCCCTTTAACGATTCGAATACCATCTAGTTTTACCGAACCCACTATCGCCCCTTTACGTCGGCATATTGAGCAGTCACAGCGACGGGGACTCTCTATCCCATTGGGTAAGCTCAATTCCAATTCAACAGCACCGCAGTGGCAAGTTGCTTTATGCTTAGGTTTGATTTCCGTATCACCGACTTTTCTAATCATCTTTCTTCCTTGTATTGTATTTAATCGATAACTAAACTGCCGTCGTCGTTGAAATCCCAGCAATCACCATAGGCAACTTCCCAAAGATAACCGTCAGGGTCTGAGAAATAACCACTATATCCCCCCCAGAACACATCCTGAGCCTGTTTTTCAATTTTCCCACCAGCCTTTTCAGCCAATGCCAAAACAGCATCAACCTGTTCTATTGAGCGGGTATTATGGGCTAGAGTGACACCAGAGAAACCGGTTCTCACAGCTTTGAAGTCAGGCGATACATCCTCAGCCAACGCTTCCAAAGGATATAGTGCCAAGCATACCCCACCGGTTTTAAAGAAAATGATTCCATCTTCTGGTGTTTTCGACGATGGAAAACCGAGTTTGCTATAGAATTCAAACGACACTTCAAGATCTTTGACACCAAGGGTAATGATACTGATCCGCGGTTCCATTCTTTCCTCCATATACTTAAGGCAACCATGCATTCAACATGACAAAAATGTCATTTTGGCGTCCGGATTAGGTCAGGAACATTTCGGTATTCTCTCTAACGTAAAGTCAAACACTGAGAGGACAACACCATGAAATCATTCAAATCTATCGCCGTCGCCACCACACTTGTACTGTTTAGCTTACCATCAATGGCATATACACCCTTGGTTGCAGGTAGCAAATTTAGTGTGCAAAGCAATGACCGTGTTGTAACAACCCAAACTTTCGAAACCAAAGAAGCGGCCTACGCTGAAGGGCAACATGTTTTGAATGTATTGGAAACCAGCAAACCTGCTGAATTACACAAGATGTTGCACGTCATGGCTTGGGGACCAAAAGAAATCTCTAGCTTACGCATCCAAGATAACGGCTATGTCACTGTCGATGAGATGATGGGTTCTGATGGAAATATCGAATATCGTGCCAACGTCAATGTACGCTTCGAGCACTTCCGCTACGATAATAACTAAGAGGTATCAGATAGCTAACATACATACCCACTACAATAGATGCACAATAAGGGGTTGAGGGAGCTACCCCTAATGACCAGAGAATATAGAGTCGAGGCGAAAATGAAGTTACTGCTGATTGAAGATGAACCCAAAACCGGCGAATACCTCAGAAAGGGGCTAACCGAAGCGGGCTACATTGTCGACCTCTCATCAGACGGCGTTGATGGTTTATACCAAGCCACCAGCGCCAACTATGATCTCATCATTTTGGATGTCATGTTGCCGCAGTTAAATGGCTGGCAGGTGTTAACCACCCTGAGGGCCAGCAATATTGAAACCCCTGTCATTATGCTAACCGCCAGGGATCAGGTCGAAGACCGGGTGAAAGGCCTTGAACTGGGTGCAGATGATTACATTGTAAAGCCTTTTGCTTTTGTTGAGTTGGTCGCCCGCATCAAAAACACCTTACGCAGAAAACAGCCTACCCCATCAAAAGAACTGGCTCTTGAAGTTGCCAACTTGCATCTTGATATACTCAAGCGCCGGGTCACCCGAGAAGGTGACAGCATCACTCTCACCGCCAAAGAGTTTTCACTGCTCGAACTTCTGATGCGCCGTCAGGGTGAAGTGTTATCTCGCTCAGAGATAGCCTCTATTGTATGGGACATGAACTTTGACAGTGATACCAACGTTATCGATGTCGCGGTCAAGCGCCTGCGCGGAAAAGTCGACAAAGGCTATGAACCCAAACTGATCCACACGATTCGTGGTATGGGGTATATGTTAGATGAGCAAGGTTAGAATAAACGCTATGTTCAACTCGATGTCATCAAAACTCATCGTCTCTTTTTTTACTGCCTCAATTCTTGTTTTGTTTGCCTTGAGCGCCACCACCCTCTACCACCTTAAACGCCATTTCTACTTTCAAGACAAAGATGCCATCACGCACAAATACCGCACTTTAAACAAGCTTCAGTTACAGAATGACTTTATTGCCAAATACGGCACTTTTTTCGAATTGGGTGAGAATAAACTGTGGGCGGTTGAAGACAACAAAGTCATTTACCAAAGCACCGATACCCCACTCCCTTTCGATTTCCTTAACGACAGTGGGCAAGACTCAGCAGAATGGGAAATAGACAATAACCGCTTCCGAGCGTTTCGCTTCCACCTTGAAGAAGAGCCTGGAGTCGAAATTATTCTAGGCATTAACATCAATCGCCAGCGTATTTTTCTCAATAGTTTTTCTGTTGTGCTGTTATGGATCACGCTAGGGGCCAGTATGGTCAGCGGTTTTTTGGGATGGTTGATCGTCAAAAAAGGCATGCGACCTGTAAAGCACCTCGAAGAACACATGAAGCAAATTTCGACAGAAAAGCTGGACTTACGTATTGAGCCAGCGCTTTTTCCCAGCGAACTGCAACAGCTCGTGGTTGTCTCGAATGACATGCTGTCGCGACTTGAGAAAGAATTCGAGCGATTATCCGAGTACTCCTCTGATATTGCCCATGAACTCCGCACTCCTATCAGCAATATGATGACCCAGACTCAGGTGATCCTCGCCCACCCCCGCACGTCCGAAGAATATCAAGAGAGCTTAATTTCGACATCAGAAGAACTGAGCCGTTTAACCAAAACCATTACGGATATGCTCTATCTCGCCAAGTCCGAGCACAACCTGTTGCAAACCGACAATGAGGACATTGACCTATACCCGCTAATTGAAGATTTGGCTGAATATTATGAACTCGCTGGGGATGAGAAAGGCGTGACAATCAACCTAACGGGGTCTGGGACGGTTCACGGTGACAAGGAAATGCTCAAACGTGCCCTTGGCAATCTCATATCCAATGCGGTCAGGCACAGTGATAATAACGAAGCCATCAATATACAAATCAGTCAAATTAACAATACGACCAAGGTTGCCGTCATCAACAAAGGGGAAACTATCCCGGCTGAATACCTGCCGTACATCTTCGAACGCTTCTACCGGGTAGATAAAGCGCGGATGCACCGAGCCACTGCTGGGGCTGGATTAGGACTGGCAATCGCCCGCTCCATCGCTAAAATCCACAACGGTGACATCCTTGTACGCTCAGACAACGGCATCACTAGTTTTATTTTATCGGTGCCTAAATGAAAAGCCCACGCGGTTGCGTGGGCTGACAAAACAAGATTTGGGGTAATTTAATCTAGCTGTTCGCCATTAGACTCAATCACTTTTTGGTACCAGTAGAAACTGTCTTTCTTATAGCGCTTGAGTTCTTTCTCGCTCTCTTCATCACGATCAACGTAGATAAAGCCATAACGTTTGGCATAGCCATTTAGCCAGCTAAACAGGTCTTGGCACGACCAAGTACAGTAGCCGATAACTTCACAGCCATCATCGATAGCATCAGAAATCGCCTCGACATGGCGGCGAAGGAAGTCAATCCGGTAACCATCGTGCACCCTGCCCTCTTCGGTCAGCGTATCGTAGGCTCCCAGACCGTTTTCACTGATAAGGATAGGTAGTTCGTAGCGGGAAGTAATACGGCGTAGTGCAACACGCAAGCCGTTTGGATCAATCGCCCAGTTCCAGTCTGTCATATCCAGATATTCGTTATCTGCACGGGCAAATAGTTTATCCGTTGGAATGTCACTGATCTCGGATACCACCGACACCTGCGATGCATTACCCGTCTGGGCTGTCTTTTGCTTATTTTCCGCAGCAACAAACGTTGCTGACTGGTAGTAGTTCAAGCCCATGAAATCACATACGCCAGCGGCCAACAGCTCTTTGTCTCCCGGCTGGAAATCAATATGAATATCCAATTTTTCCAAACGCTTTAGCGCGATCTTCGGATAACGCCCTTTGGCATATACATCCATCCAGAACAGATCCTGCAACTCTTGGGCATCTTCCGCCGCAATCACATCTTCCGGTTTTGCCGACTGGGCGTAAGCAGGGCTATAGGCAAAGCTGGCGCCAATCTGGGCATTGATACCCATTTCACGGAATTTCTTTACCGCACTGGCATTTGCTAGGTTGGCAATATGGTTGGCATTAATGAAGCGCTGGAAATCTGAGACTTTCGGTGGATGGATCGCTTGTAGGTAACCCAAGCTAGTAAAGATATTTTGCTCGTTGAGGCTAACCCAGTATGGGACTTTGTCACCGTATTCTTCAAACAGTACTTCACAGTAGCGGGTAAAGTCTTCAATGATTTCACGGCTTTCCCACCCTTGGTATTCTTCTTGTAGCGCCTGCGGTAAATCCCAATGGTAAACCGTCAAGATTGGGGTGACGCCATTAGCAATCAGGGTATCGATGACTTTATGGTAGAACTCGACACCTTGCGGATTAACAGTACGGCCGTCAGACATGATGCGTGGCCAAGACACCGAAAAACGGTAGGCCTGAAGCCCCATCTCTTTCATCAATGCAATGTCTTCTTCGAATCGGTGGTAGAAATCTATCGCGACCTCACCGGTAGTATTTTTGAAGGTGTTACCCGGCACTCGAGAATACACATCCCAGATAGAATCGCCTTTTCCATCTAGATTTGCAGCCCCTTCAATCTGATACGCTGCCGATGCACTTCCCCACAAAAACTTATCTTGAAAACTCATAAACCACTCTAACTAGGCATACTGTTAATGAATACGTTATGCAAAAAACCGCTTTAAGGGGTTCGATGCAAACTAGGTTGATAACGCAACACTAACCAAAACCATATGGTTTTACAGCAACAACCAAGCAAAAACAAAGCATGGATCACAATAAGATTTGAATTTACCGCTGTTAGCAACTCAAATTTAAGGTATTCTGCTCTCCTCTATCCAGCACGAGTACAACACAGCAATGAGCAAATATAAGGATATCTATCAGCAACTTAAGGCTCGTATTGATTCTGGCCAGTACTGCGCTTCAGAAAAGCTCCCTGAAGGCAAAAAGCTGGCAGCAGAGTTCGGATGCAGCGAAATCACCCTAAAGAAAGCGATGGATATTCTGGTTAAAGAAGGCATTGTTGTGCGCAAGAGAGGCTCGGGCTCATTTATAAAAAGCACACCGCCCCAACAACCTGACACCCACTTGCAGGGAACCAAGTTGCGTTACGAAGGCACGGGGAAGACCGTAACAACCAAGGTAATGCGCTTTCGCATTGTCGAGGCCGATGTAAATACTGCAGAGTTAGTCTGTGGGCAGCTTGGCGATCACCTCTATGAAATTGTCCGTGTGCGTTCTGTTGATGATCAACCCACCATTATCGAATACACCTATATGCCAGTGACTGTCGTGCCGGGTCTGACCTTAGAGCAGGCAGAAGACTCCATTTACGGCTATATCACCGATACCCTGAAACAAGGGATCCACAGTGCAAACCTGACGATCACTATCGATCATGCCGATGAGCAAGAAAGCCAATGGCTGGCAATTTCAGGCGGCGAGCATTTAGTGAATGTCTCCCAACGCGCCTACTTAGATAACGGCCAACTTTTTGAGCACTCAGTTGCCAAGCACACCTGTGAATCCTTCAAACTTTCGACTACTTATGTGAAATCGGTGCAATTGAAATAATATTCTCTTATACCTCGCCGCATTGTGTGCGGCATAACTCACTTTAAAGATACTCGTCTATTTACAGAGCTATCCACTACCCAAAGCTGTATCTGCAGGCATGTTTGATACCTTGCCCAAGAGGCTGTTGCCTAAAGATCAAGCAATTCGTATCTGCATTGCTAGACTCAAGTAAGTTAAATAATAAGTTTATAAATTACTTACATTTTGTGGGGACATGGAGGAAACCATGAACGCTCTATCAATTAAGCAACGCTTGATGCTGATCATCCTGATCGCGGTAGTATCCCTCATCTCAGCCACCACCTTTGCTCTCTTTGATAAAAAAGAAAGCATGCTCGGTGAGCGTAAACATCAAATCCAAGTGCTTGTTGAGTCAGCAGAAACACTTGTTTCGGCTCTGTACCAACAAGCACAGCAAGGTGAAATAACCCACCAAGAAGCACAACAAAGAGCAATATCGGCACTCGATGCCATGCGGTATGGAGATAATGGATACTTTATGGTGTACGACATGAACAGCACCATGGTACACCACCCAATAAGCCCACACTTAAATGGGCGTGACCTCTCTGGCCTGAAAGATATCAACGGCGTACTTATCGTTCATGAGCAAGTTGAAGCCGCTAAGCAAGGTGGAGGATTTGTCACCTACCACTGGCAAAAAGCCGGCCCCGATGAGACACCCTATCCCAAAATCGCCTATTCTTTGCCTTTCCAACCTTGGGGTTGGGTGCTGAATACTGGGCTCTATGTGGATGATGTTGATGCCGTTTTTTACCAACATATGCAAAATTTACTGGGCTTGATAACTTTATTGGTTGGCGCATTAGTTGTTATCTCCCTGTATATTGCCAAAACCATCACCGCTCCCCTTGCGACTTTACAAGCCTATTTCAAACAAGCTGAAAGTCATTTGGATCTCACCGTTAGGGTTCCGACAAAGGGTAACAATGAAGTCTCAGATGTTGGTCTAGCGTTCAACAACTTAATGGCTAGCTTCGAAAACACATTACAGAGAATCAAAAATGGGTCCGATGCACTTGAAAATGAAGCGGCAAAATTAGAAACATTGTCCAATCATATTGTTAGCGCCTCTAACCGACAATCTGATGATACAGGCTCAATAGCAGCCTTGATTGAACAGTTCAGCCTGAGTATCCATACCATTTCTACTGATGCCGATAAGATAAAATCTCTATCCAATGACAGCGGGGAGCAGGCTGACCTGGGTGCAACCACTATGCGGCTAGCAATTGATAACCTTAATGAAATGTCTGAAAAATCGCGCCTTTCTAGTAATGCCGTGTCAAATTTAGACCAGCATTCAAAAGAAATAGAAGGCATAGTCAGTGTCATCAACGAGGTCGCAGAACAAACCAATTTATTAGCCCTGAATGCTGCGATTGAAGCCGCACGAGCAGGCGAGCAAGGAAGGGGGTTTGCAGTCGTAGCAGATGAGGTCAGAAACCTTGCTGTGCGAACATCTGAGTCGACAAAACAGATAGCTTCAACCATTCAGGATCTCCGTTTAGGTATCGAATCAACCGTCCACCGCATTGAAGACAGTGTGTGCTCCGTAAATCAAAACATGACACAAACACAGGATGCCGAGAAAAGCGTAAACGCTATGCATGAAATGTCGCAAAACCTCATCGTGTTGATTGACGAAGTCTCATGCTCACTGCATGAGCAATCCAGCGCAAACCAAGAATTGGCAGAGCGGATCCAGCAGATTGCAGAAATGGCATTGAGTAACCAGCAATCAGCCAAAGATGTACAAGGTGCAACGAAGGAGATGAATGGTCTTGTCGCTCATTTTCACGAATCTGTTGGCAGGTTTACCCTTTCACACCGTTGAGTGCTTAGTTGAACAAATTTGTAGTGTGGTAAAGGCTTAGCAGCATGTTGAAAGTGGGTCGCCAAGATAGATTTGATGCATGTTGCAAAGTGCTTTGCGAAACACCTAGTAGAAAAAAATTATGCATTAATGACCAAGATCAATTTATTGCATATCCATTGGTCGTATGTTGTAAACATGTTAAACCAAAAAAGGACGTGTATATATGGAGCTAATTCAAGATCCAAGATGTTATACCGACATCTGCATTGATGGTAAGTGGTTCCACCATGACCATTGTACCGATACAGCCTACATGCTTTGGGGTGGCACTTCTCCTCACATCCAATTAGACAAAACCCCAAAGACTGAAAGCGAACTCATTGATCTTCTCACCCATGCCAATCGTCGCTAAGGGCAATCCAAGCTGATGACTGAACTCCTCAATTAGCTGGTACTGATAATAAAAAGTACCAGCTAAAAAAATACTCATTTTACTGTTTGGTTATGAACCGCTTACCAAGCCGGGTAAACGCAAAATAAATAGGCAAATAAATCACAAGCAGAATCAGCGTATCTACCACAAAGCTCAACTCCCCTGCAGAAAAGAAAGAGCTGACTAGAAAGTTCTTAAGCGTTATCGCACAAAACACCGACACAAATGTGACGATGAATGTCATCGTGTTTTTCTTCATTTTTATCCATATACAGTTTCGTAAAGTACATTCGGTTGATTATACCGTTTGATTTGGCTAATCACATAAAGATAACTTGTAAACCTCTCTTGCAGGATGATGGTTGATACCTTTGTTATTACGGGTCCTCGCATATCTAGTGAGATGAAAGAAAAAAACCCGCTCAATTGAGCGGGCAAACCCCTATTTCAACAAAATAAATAGAACACTAAAAATTAAACCGGTATCCCGTGTAATGGGCATAGATCTGATCAGGACGTAAAATACTGTCCCCAGGCCACTCAGGGTGATTTGGTGAATCAGGTAAGTATTCAGTTTCTAAACAAAAACCTTGATGAATACCATATTCACCCGATGTGCCCTTCGTTCCCGCCAAGAAGTTACCGGTATATAACTGAACAGCCGGCTTTGTCGTTTGGGCTGTCATGGAAACTTTCTGATCTGGTGAGATCACTCTGGCAAAATCTGCGATGCCATCCGTGACGCCCAATGCCAGGATAAAGGCATGATCGTAGCCTTTCGCTAATTCTTGCTCAGGATCTTTCAACAAATCCCGTCCAATCGTTTTACCCTTGCGATAATCAAAACCTGTCTGCTCGACAGATTTCAACTCACCTGTCGGGATCCCAACCTCAGAGGTTGGTACAAAACGATCCGCCTTGATCAGCAACTCATGCTGCAAACAATCGTCACCCGCAGCTTCACCAGCCAAGTTAAAGTAAGCATGGTTAGTAAAGTTAACCGGACAAGGCTTATCACAGTCAGCATGGTAGCTAATCGCCACTGTATTGTCTGAAGTCAGTTCAAACGTGACCTTGGCCTGCAAAGCACCAGGAAAGCCTTGGTCACCATCTTCTGACAACAGGCTAAATACCAGCTTCGCGTCACTGTGATGATCGAGTGTCCAACGCCGTTTATCGAAACCATCAGGCCCACCATGGAGGGTATTACCCGCTTGGTTAGTCGTCACTTGAGTCGTGACACCATCAATCGTGAACTGACCATTCGCGATACGGTTAGCATAGCGCCCAACTGTGGCACCCAAATATGCACTCTGCTTTTGATGATCTGCCATCGTTGAGCAGCCCAATAAGACTTCCCTCGCCTCACCATCGACTGGGACTGTGCAACTTAACCACGTCGCGCCAATGTCCATGAAAGTCGCTGTCATCCCCGACGTATTGGTCAAGGTAAACAGGTTTGCAGGGCGGCCATCAAAGGCCGCCTCCATGGTCATAGTCTCGTGCAGTGATAACACTTTTTGCGGTAGTGTCATTCTTCTATCCTTCTAAGCGCCTATTTTACGGACTTACCCTTTGCCACTCAGGCAATCACGCCTGCACCAGCTTTGGCTTTACACACGTAGATAGTTTCTTTAAGGCCAGTTTCTGCTTCGTATTTCTCAGCAAGTACCGCTTTGACTTCCTCAACCAATGCCGGTGGCACAATAGATACCACACAACCACCGAAGCCACCGCCAGTCATACGTACACCACCTTGAACGCCAATCACGGCTTTCACGGTATCAACGATGTAATCAATTTCGCGTACCGTGATTTCAAAATCATCACGCATTGAGGCGTGAGACTCAGCCATCAATTCGCCCATGCGTTTAATATCGCCCTTGCTCAGAGCAATCGCAGCTTCTTCAGTACGGTCGTTTTCAGTGATCACGTGGCGAGCACGCTTGGCAACCATCTCGTCAAGCTCATCAACACGGGCGTTGAACTGCTCGATAGTCACGTCACGCAGGGCTTTTACACCGAAAATACGTGCAGCTTCTTCACACTGCTCACGGCGGGTGTTGTACTCACTATCAACCAAACCACGCTTCTTGTTAGAGTTGATGATGACAACGGCCATATCTTCCGGCATCGACACTGCTTTGGTTTCCAGTGAACGGCAGTCAATAAGCAAGGCATGGTTTTCTTCACCCTCTGCAGAAATAAGCTGATCCATAATGCCGCAGTTACAGCCAACAAATTCGTTTTCTGCCTGTTGACCATTTAGCGCAATTTCCTGCTGGCTGATTTCTAGGGCATAAAGTGTTTTGAATGTCTGGCCAATTACCACTTCCAATGCTGCCGAAGAGCTCAAGCCCGCGCCTTGTGGTACATTACCGCTCACAGCAATGTCAGCACCAGCAAACTCATAACCTCGACCTCGTAGGCACTTCACCACACCTTTGATGTAGTTGATCCACATGCATTCTTCGTCAAAAGTGATCTCAGATGTCAGGTCAAACTCTTTGGTCTGGTTGTCGTAATCAACAGACACGACACGGACGATGTTGTCGTCACGACGGGCAGCCGCTACGACCGCTTGATAATCAATCGCACACGGCAATACGAAACCATCATTATAATCAGTGTGCTCTCCGATAAGGTTCACGCGACCCGGAGCCTGGATAAGATGGGTTGCTTGGTAACCCAATACAGAAGAAAAAGATGTATTAACAGCATCAATCAGCAGTTGTGTTTTCGACATAATATGTTCCTGTCTTTCAGTATGGGTTCGTTGTTATTGTTGGTTTTCGCGGTAGTGCACATCGCTAAGTGCACGCAGTTTGTCTGCGGCCTGCTCTGCTGTAAGGTCACGCTGGCTTTCTGCTAGCATTTCATAGCCCACCATAAACTTGCGGACAGTCGCTGAACGCAGTAGCGGCGGGTAGAAC